>JABGYH010000003.1 GCA_018675335.1 Candidatus Woesearchaeota archaeon | reverse complement strand
AGGTTGGGTTTTGAATAATAATGGTGTTGCTATTCCTCTTGAGGGTAGAGATGGTATTACTAATTTGGTGCCTGGTAAGGGGTATTGGTTTAAAACTTCATATGCGAATAATTTTAATGTAACTATTACTAATTGAGGTGTTTTTGATGAAAATTGTAACTAAAATTAAATTTTGGATTTTATTGATTATTTTTTCAATAAGTTTTATTAGTGCAGTATCTGCAGAAGGACCTCCTTTAGTTCCGTTTGTTTTGTGGGGTGAATTAGTTTCAGATTCACAGGAAATTTCAGATTATTCTGTGGCTATTAAAACTAGTGACGGTGATTTTTTAGGTGAAGTAGATATAACTGAAACAAAAATGTATTCCCTTTCTGTTCCTTGGTGTTCTGAATTGATTTCATCTGGCTGCGTTTCAGATGGAACTAAATTAGATTTTTATGTGAATGGAGAAAAAAAAGTTAGCACTTATACTGTATCTGCTTCAGGTGCAGAAAAATTTGATATTATAGTTGGCGTGGATGAACAAATATTGATGGAATATGATGAAACTCCCTCTCCCCAAAGTTCATTAAGTGCTAATTCAAATATGGATTCAGAATTACAAACAAACTCGTTAGAATCTGCTGAAATTTCATCTATTAGTTCAGAAAAAACAATCAACTCTTCTCAAAAAAGTGAAAAAGAGTCAAAAGATAAATCTGAAGAAAGTTTTGTTAAACTTGTTTCAAACTCTGAGATGTCTAATTCAAATTTAGTTGTTGAAGAAACGAGCGAGCCAGATAAATTAGATAATCTTAATGGATTTGATAATGGCGACGACGAAAAATCTGAGAGCGGATTTAATTGGCTTGTTGTTTTAGTTATTGTTTTAGTTGTTGCAGTAATTGGCGTAGTTTTATATTTTGTGCTCAAAAAAACTAATCTTTTTAAGTAAAGTTTATAAACAAAATTGTTTTATTTATGATTTATGAGTACGTTGTCGGGTGAGAATTATATAATTTTTATTAGATAACTTAATTTATATTAATTAAATTTTTAATATTTTTAAAAATTAATTTAAAATTTATTGTCAAAGTTCAAAAAAAAGGGGTGTTTTAATGATTAAGAAGTTTTTGTTTGCAACAGTTTTGTTAATGCTATGTATTTTATTTTCTGGAATTGCAATGGCTGCACCAGAGTCGCCTCCTGGAGGTATTAATGGTGTTATTGGAATTGATGGGTTTGGAACTATTGAGGGTGCAGATGTTTCTATTTCAACTCCATTTGTTAATAAAAGCACCACTACAAATGGTGTGGGAGTATATGGTTTTGTTTTCGATGGTGCGGAATATGCTGAAAACACAACATATGCTATCTTAGCAAACTTTTCAAGTGCAAATGCATCTTATGAGGTTAACTCTTCGTTATTTCCTGATTTTACAGGAGATATTAATTTTAATTTAACTGATTCTACTGCACCAACCCCTGCAGTAATTTCATCCGTCGAGGAAATTCTAAATAGTTCTATGGCTACGAGTGAAGTTAATATTACTTTTACTGCTGCGGAAGATAATATTTGGGATAATTTATCTTATTTTGTAATGAGAGGTAATGACTCTGGTGTTGATTGTGATACTGGAGTTCTCGTAGATATATTTAATTCTACTGAATCAACAATTTCAATTATTGATGATAATACTTCTTTAGTTCCTAATGGTTCTACTTTTTATTATGTCGTTTGCGCAGATGATCCTTCTGGTAATGAAGGGGCTGAATCTAATGTGGAAAACATTACTCTTACTGACAGAGTTCCTGCGCAAGTAGAAAATTTAACTATTGATTTTTTAGAAAATGGTTTTAATGTTACGTGGAACACATTAACTAATAATAGTGATGGTTCTGCAATTCAAGATTTAGCTTGTTATATTTTGTACAACAAAATTGACTTAGGTAGTTGGACAGTTATGGATGATTGTTTGACTGAAACATACTATACACACATAGGTCTTAACAATAGTCAACAACTTTTTTATATTGTTGGCGCAAGTGATGATGATGATAATTACGGTGCAAATTCAACTGAAGTTAATGAAACTTTTACGACTGCACCGACGATCACTTTTGAAATATTAGGTACTAATTATAGTAATTATATTGTCAATGGAACTTTTATTAATGTTTCATTTGCATCTGTAGGCCCTAATATTGATACGATTTATTTTAATGTAACTAACTCTACAGGGGATAAAATTGCTAATGAAACTTTAGCTATTGATTCATCTGAAGGATTTTTATTAGTTAATACCTCTGACTGGGAAGACGATAAAAATTATACTATTACTGCATGGGTGAATGATAGTCTTAATAGAGAAAATGAGGAATCTACAAATTTTGAAATTGATATTACCGCCCCAGTAATAGAAATAGCATTAGTTTATGATGTTACTGATGGTGACATGTTTTATCAAACTGGTCAAGATGTAACTATTGAAGTAACATTTACTGATGATATTCCAGTTCATATCTCATCTAACTTTAGTGAGATCGATGCTGGCGCTAATTATACAAATTTAAGTGTGGCTAGTAGTCCATTTACAATTTCACACACTCTAGTTAATAGTTCCGAACTTTCAATTGGATCAATTATTGTTGGTGCTAGAGATAGTTTGAATAATTTCCATCAAGATAATTCTGTTGATGTTACTCAAATTGTTGTTTTTAATCTTGGAGTTCCTGCGGGTTTAATTGGAGATTCAACAAACTTCTCTGAAGTGTTTAACATGAGTGAAGTTGATGTTGTTTTTGAAACTGCTGATGGAATTATTAATTTTACTGAGAGTTTAGACATTTCAGATTATACTAACGGTTCAATGTTAATGGAACTTCCAGATCATCTTAATATTAATTTAACTTCAACTCCGCCAATTATCGAATTTGATTCTGCGTGGTTTATGAATTTGTCTAATGTGACGGAGTCTCCTATTACTTTGACTTGGAAAGGTCTTAATAGTTCATTTAGTTATAACCCAATTATTTTTAATGATGGTGTAGCTTGTGACGCTTGTAATAATTTTGATTTTTCAACTGGAGATTTTACTTTTACCGCAGTTGGTTTTTCTAATTATACTGCTGAAAGTGATGCTGTAGCACCGAGTTATACAATTAATTCATCTGGTGGAAGTACTGTAATGACTGAGAATCAGTGGTTTTATGCTAACTGGTCTGACTTAAGTATGACTTATGGTAATAATCTTGATGTTGTTCTTTACAAATGGAATAGTACTGACTGGGTTGAGTCAAGTGCAACTGTTGCAAATGAATCTCAAACTTATTCAAATATGACTTATACAATTCTTCAGAGCGAAGAAGGAGATAGTTTGAAGTTTAAAATGCAAGCATTTGATGGTGCGGGTAATAATGCATCCACTGCAAATTTTACTTTTACAGTTACTGATTCAATACCTCTTGTTACTTCATTGAGTCCTGCACATAGCAGTTTTACTAATAATAATGCTTCTTTAATTTCTTTTGAAGTTGCAGATATTGGTAAGGGAGTAAATAATTTAACAATTGAAGTTAATTTGTCTGGAACGATTTATAATGTTACAACGTCTCCTGCAGTTCTTTGTTCAGGAACAAGTGCATCATACGCTTGTAATTTAACACCTAATGAAGTTAGTGACGGATTGCAAACGATTTATGTTAATGTAGACGATCTTGCAGCAAATTCAGCAACAGAAAAGAATAATAATTTTACAGTTGATGCTACTGCTCCGGTATTAGCATTTATTGGTCCTGTTGATAGTTCAGAAGTTAATTCTAATACAATTACTCTTAACTTAACTGATAATGGAGAGGTTAATATTTCAACCGTTGTTGTTTTGTTAGATGGAACAGCGTCAACAATATTTAATACCAGTGAACATTGTGTGGGCAGTGCTAATTATACTTGTGAATATAATGAAACTGCGTTAGCTCAAGGATCAAATAACATTACGGTTTCTGGTAGTGATAGTGCAACAAATGTTGGAACTCCCGTTTCAACCATATTTACTTATGATAATGTTGCGCCAGTAATTGTTGTAAATGGTCCTCTTGCAGGTAATCACACGACTCCAGTTTTATTAAATTGGAATGTAACTGATGTAACTTTGGATGTTGATACTATAGGGTATTATATTGATGATGGATCTTTTGTTGCATTAACTGGTTTTGTTAACTTAACTAATGTTACAATGACTCCTGGAAATCATACATTAATTTTTAGTGCAAATGATACTTTGAATAATGTTATTAATGCGTCAGGAATTGAATTGTTTTTGTTAACTCCAATTAATATTTCAGATACTCTTGATAATATTCAAGGTAATGTTAGTTCAGTTATTTTGAATAATGTTACTTTATCTGATGATTCAGGAAACACAGATTATTCTAGTGAAGAAACATTTTATGTAAATCAAACATTAGAATTAGAAATGAATGTTAATGTTAGTAATATTGATTCAGTGGTAGAATTTGATTTCCATGGTGATGATGTTGATTGGAATAGTTCAAGTAATTTTTCAATTAATGTTAATGCAACTTCGGGAGAAGCAGATGCAATTGTGGTTAATGCGGGTGCATCAGTAGACTCGTTATTATTATTTATTAACATGAGTCATTTTATTGCAGATGATATGTATTCTAATGGGGTAACTATTTTCTTTGATGAAGCATTAAATAATCGTGATGTATTATATATTGAAGATGATGCAGGAACTAGTGTTTATGTATTAGATGAGTGTAGTGAAGGATCAGCGCCGAGTGTTATTAATTTAACTACTATGTGTTATCTTAATACATCTACAAACATTACTTTGTATGTTCCTCACTTATCTGGTGGTGCGCTAGCAAATGATACTTTTGCACCTAATGTGACTTTATCAAGTCCTGCAAATAATAGTGAGCAAGATAATAGTTTCTTTGACTTTAATTTTACAGTAATTGAAGCAAATCCTGCAGATGAGTTTTGTACTTATCAAGTATTTAATGGATCTGAAAATGTTACTGATGAAATAATTGAGTCTAGTGATTTAACTTGGGTTGGTACTGCAGGAACTTATGCAGGAACACTTTCAAATCTTGCTGACGACAATTATAATTTGACATTAACTTGTGTTGACTTAAACGACAACTCAACAACAATTGTGCATAATTTTAGTGTTGCTGATACTACAAAACCTACTGTTTCATTAGCTAGTGTTTCAAATTCTGGAACAACTACTGTAACTACAACTTTGGCAGTTACAACTGATGAAGCTGCAGTTTGTAAATTTGGTTCGACTGAAGATAATACAACTAATGTATCTACTGCATATGTTAATTTATCTGATTCAATGACTGGAGCTACTACTGCGCACACTGCAACTAAAACATACACTGTTGATACAACTGGTTTTTATTATATCAGATGTAATGATACTGCGGGAAATGTTATGACTTCGTCAACTAATGTTTCATTTGATGCGGATGTTACTGCGGCAAATTCTGGTGGATCTAGTGGTGGAAGTAGTTCATCATATACTCATATCAAAACTTTAGATAGTAATGGTTTAATTGTTACTATGAATAAAGCAGATATGGTTAAATTTGATGTTGGTACTGTAACTCACAAGTTTAAAATTATTAGTGTTGATACAACTGCAAGGACTGTGATGGTTCAAATTCAGTCAGACCCTATTGTTGCTGAATTAGTTGAAGGTGTACCTCAAGACTTTGATTTAGATTCTGATGGTGTTTTGGATGTAAGAGTACTCGTTTATGAGATTGTAAATTTCAACCGTGCTAAGGTGATTTTTTCAGAAGCACCACTGCCAGTTGTTAAACCAACAATTGAATTATTACCTCCAAAGAAAGCAGAGAATAAGAATGTTCAAACTCCTGTTGTTGAAGTACCTGAATCAGTTAGTTCTGATGAAGTCACAAAACCTTTAGCAGAAGTAGAACCAACAAAAAGCGATGAAGCAAGTTCGACCAACACTGAAGTGTCCGATGAACCTGCTCCTGCAGAAATTGAATATTCTAATGGGAGTTTTTTAAGTAAGTATGGTCTTTGGATTTTGATTATTGTTGTTTTAGCTTTAATTGTTGGAGCATTTTATGTGTCAAAGCCTAAAAAACTTGTATAAATTTTTTATTTTTTTTATCTTCTTTATTTTTTAATTTGGTATTATTTGTTTTCTCATAGTAACTTTTATAAAATCTAACTAGTTTTATTTATTTATGGCAACAGTTAAGTATGTGGGTTCAAATAGAAAGCGAGGTAGTAAAGCTTGGATTGCATTTGTATTTGGAGTAGTTTTATTTGCTATTGGTGCATTTTTAGTTCATGATTTAATTCTTAAATTTCTTAAATTTGCTGTTGGATTATTATTGATTTTTATTTCATTGCCTTTGTTATTCGGTTCAGTTGGGTTTATGAAATTTAAAAAACACTTTAGGTGATTGTATTGGATAAAAATATTATTAGAGATAAGATTACGCCTGAAATTTTAGATCATTATTTTGCTATAACTGGTGAAGCGTTAGCAATGGTTAAACAAAAAGGATTTGATTTGAATCGTGAGTCTGATGCTAAAGATTTTTTGGATATGGCGACTCGTTATGTTTCTGATGCTAATCATTTTCGAAAAAATGGTGATTTGATAAATGCATTTGGTGCAGTTTATTATGCTCATGCTTGGCTTGATGCTGGCGCTAGAATTGGTTTATTCAAGGTTAAAGATAGTCGTTTATTTACTGTGGATGATGAGTAAGTTTCAAATAAATAATTATTCTAATATTTTTTATTTCTGATTGGAATTTATTAAGATTTGGTCATCATTTTTTACCACAATGCTTTTAAATGAATATATCTTGGTTAATTCTATATTATTATGAATTATGATATGGGTGAAAATATATGTCAACAGCACTTCGATTAAAAAATAAAAAAAATATTGTTCTTGTTTTCGATTTTGATTATACTTTGAGTGAGGAAACTCAACAAACTCCTATTTTTCGTAAGTATTGGGATAACATTTGCGCTAAATATTCTCAACCTGATTTCGTAAAAATTGTTAAAGCTAAATTTCCTGATTTTAATTTTGATTTCCATAAAGAAAAATATTTCAGGTTTAAAGATTGCGAAACTTTTGGAGAAGGAGTTGGTTGGTTACAACGACTTATTTGGGATTGGAATGAGGGAGTTTTTGGAGATTTAACAATCGATAAGTTAAAAGAATCTGGTAAAGATATTAAACTTAGTCCTGGATTGCCTGATTTTTTCCCTAGATTTAAAGAAAACTGGGCTAAAAAAGGAGTTAATATTTCTTTTTATATTGTTAGTGTAGGGTTAAAAGAATTAGTGCAAGGTTCAAAGATTGGTAAGTATATGGATGGAATTTTTGCATCAAATATTGCAATTAACACTTTTCCTGGATCTGATAAAACTAAGTATGGTATTTCTTCTGTTATGACTCCGTATAGTAAAACTGAAGCTAGTTATATTATTAGAAAAGGTAGTCGTAAAAAACGTGATAAACCAATGATTCCAAAAGATTATTTCGTTTATAATTACAAACAAATTATTTGTGTTGGTGATGGTATGAGTGATATTCCGTTTTTTTCTCATTACAAAAAGCGTGGTGCAAAAGCAGTTGCAGTTTATGAAGCGGGCAGTAAAGATTCATTTCAAAATGCGGTAGATCGTGTTGGATTCATAACTAATTGTGTTGTTCCAAGAGATTTTTCTAAGGGTAAAACTACAGAAAAATTGTTCCATAAACTGGTTCAAGAGATTTTAGATAATGATTGTGTTTTGGATGCTTATGATCTTCACCAATATGCTCGTGGAGAAATTACTGATCAGAAAAAAATGGATTATGTTGCAGAGCATATTAAGAATTGTCCGATTTGTTCTGATAAAACAAAACTAATAACCTTCCCTCCAAAGTGATTGATTTATTAATTAAATATGCAGTTGGGTAGTTTGTGACTTGATGCTTCATCGAGGACCAGGAAAGTGTCGATAATTTCAACATCCGAATAAAAATCCGTTCTTAGTTTATTGATAAATTCTCGTAACTCTGATGAAGTTTTCACAATGACGCCTATATCAAAATCATATATTCCTGATTTGTTGTATTGGTAGAAAAAAATAATCTTTCTAGAATGCCTAAAATACTCTTTTAATTTTTTTTCAATATTTTTTTGATGATCTTTAATTTTTATTTGTATTCCTTGCCATTCATAACCTAATATTTTGTGATTAACAGAAATTGAATTATTAATTATTATTTGCTCATTTACTAATCGTTTATATCTTTGTTTAGCTCCGTTAGGGGTGAGAGTTGTTTTTTTGGCAAGTTCTACATAACTTATGCGAGGATTTTTATTTAATTCTTTAAGGATAATTTTATCTATTTTGTCAGTTTCATTTTTCTTTTTATCAAGTTCTGTTAAAAAAATATTTTTTTCATCTATTATTTTTTCAAAATAAAATTCTGAATCAATTTTTTCTAAAACTAAATATTCTCCAATAAGCTCTTTATGTCTAGAAAGAATATTTTTAATTGTTTGATTTAATTTTTCATTTGAATTATGATATACATCAAAAGTTAGACTCCATTTTCCAGTTAAAATTCCTATCCAACTAATGCAGTTTTGTTTTTTTAAAAATTGAATTAATTCTTTTTCAGTTTCTGTTGTGATTTTTTTGTATTGTACGAATACGACTGATTGAGTCCAACCTAACTTAGTATAATTTATTCCTGCAACAAATTCTTTAATTATTTGAGTTTCAGTTAGTTTTTTAATTCTGTAACTCACATTTTCGCGGGATAATCTTATTTTTTTGCCAAGTTTAGAATTACTTATTCTAGAATCATTTAACAAATTTTGCAGTATTTTGGTGTCAAATTTATCCATTTTATCCATTTATGAACTATTTTATTTAAATATTTCGTTTTCGTAAAAAAATTAACTCTAATATTTTTTATAATTGAACTGGGGTTT
The DNA here is from genome assembly GCA_018675335.1 of Candidatus Woesearchaeota archaeon. Lineage (NCBI taxonomy): Archaea > Nanobdellati > Candidatus Woesearchaeota > Candidatus Woesearchaeota archaeon. The sequence continues at coordinate 164,183 of JABGYH010000003.1, read as the reverse complement.
TAGCGTTATTAACTATTGGAGGTAGTTAAAATGCCACCTAGTGGATTTAATCAAAATGCAATTAATGGGTTATTAGAGTTTGTTAGGGCTAATTATGCTAGTCTTCAGTCAAAATACGAGTCTGATGATAGAGACATATCTGAAAAAGATTTTTTAGATGAGCAAGCGTCATTTTTAGAAAGCAGGGTTGCTGAGCAGGTAAGTTTGAAAAATGTCAATCTTGATACTCAGGGTGTGATGGGTATAGTTACATTTGTTGCAGAATGTTACAAAGATTTAGCGGGAGAAGTAACTGCAGGTGTTGACAAATATGGACGACCTGTTATTGATGGTGCTGCAATAAAAAAAGAACTTACACAAATTAGTAATTATCTGACACAGTTTAGAATTTAATTTTTTTTATTTTTTTTTTAACCTGATTTAGAATCTGAATGTAATTTAATTATTAAGTTCTTCTTTTTTTTCTTCACTTATTGTTTCAGTATTTTTTTGTATTGTAACTTTAATATGAATTGCTTTTTTAATTTTTATTTGGAGATTTCTTTTAGCTTCATCTAGTTCTAATTTTTCTAAGCTTTTATTAAATCGACTTATCTTGTCATTTAATAATTTTATTTGTTCGTCAGTATGGTCTATTTTATATTTTAAATCTGCAATTTCTTGTATTGCTCGATTACTTTTCATTTGTAAATCAATTCGTTTGATTGAAGTTCTCAAGTCTTTATATTTAAATCTGAAGTCGTCAAGGAAATCTGAATTTATTTTTTTGATTTTATCTATTGTTTTATTAGAATCTTTTATTTCTAAATTGCCTGTTTCTATTGCAGTTTGCATTTTTTCAAGAGCATCAACTATTTGGTTACTTTCATCATTAATTGCTGCTTCTGTGCAGTTTTCTAAATATTTTGTGATTAATTTATCATGAGTAATTGATATCCGACTATACTTTCTAAATATTTTTTCTAGTTGGAAGAATAAGTGAAATAATTCATTTTCAATTTGTTTTTTTTCTTTTTTGAATTTTTCTTTTTCACTTTCAAGAGTATTGTAAGTTCCGTAGTCTTCTCTTGTTTTTAGTTTTTCTATGTCTGTTTCTAGTTTTTGTTTCATGCCTAAGCTGGAATCAAGTTTTTTCTTAGTATAAGTTATTTCTTCATTTAATTCTTGTTCTCTTTTGAGTTTAATATTAAATTCTTCAATGTCTTTTTTTATTTCTTCAACAAATTCAACTCCTTTCTCTTCAGTTAGTAGTTTTTGCTTCATTTCATTAACTGAGTTATTTGCGCCTTTGATTGACTTATTTATTTCAGCTACTTGATTTGAGAAGAATTCGTTTAGAATTGCAGTACTTTTGCCTGTGCTTTTGATTAGTCTTTCAAGTAATAGTGAATATCTTTCGCAGAAGATTAGTGTTGATTTAAATGTTGGATTGTCTGGAATATTTATGTTTTCCATAAAAATGTTATGTTGGGATATGAATCCATCTCGATTTCCATCCATTATTTGTACTGCTCTTTCAGGAATGTTTGGATTTTGTAATTCTTTTTCTCGTAAGACATCTAAATTATCTTGTAACAATTCAATTTGATCTCCTATTTTTGAGAATCCGTCTGCGATTTCATTTTTTAAATGTTCAAATTTGCTGTCTATTTTATGTTCGAACCAGTTTTCTAAATCTGCAGGTGCTAGAAATTCTTCTTCTGCAAGTTCAGTTGGAAGGTTTTCAGTGGTTCCGCCTAATTTTGTTAATATTTTTTTTAGCCAGCTCATACTATATTTTGTGAATTGAGCTCATATAAAAGCTTTGTCCCTTTTAGTTTAAAAATGGTTTTAAATGTGGTTTAGCTCGGTTGTTGTTTTATTATATTTCTTATGAATTAGATTTATAATTAGTTTTAGCATTTTTATGCGTATGACTAGAAATACTGATTGAAATTGTGATAAAGACTTAGAAGAAACAATTTTTGAAATTAGTGGGTTTTGGCCTCGTATTAAAATAACTGTAAATGAACCTGATGTTAATTCATCAAACGTAACAGTTGAATCTTCTGATATTTCTTGTTGTTGTATGGTTGGTTGTTTTCCTTTAATTTTAGGTTATGTTTTTAGTCCTTTTGGGGTTTCGTCAAAAAAAATTAAGTCTGGAAGACACAATCAAAACTATGTTCAAAAAAAAGAAATTGTTGAGATTGATAAAACTCCCAAAGCCCAAATTAGTTTTGTTAGTTCGTTATTAATTGATAAAATTGAGAATTATCAGCGAGAAATTTCGCCAAGGTTACACGATCAGATGGGTTCTAATGACGTTTGCAGATTTGATTTTTCTTGTTCAGATTATGCAAAGCATGCGATTGCTTTTTACGGTCCTATTATTGGCGGGTTAAAAGCAGCATATAGATTAATAAAATGTAATCCTGTTAAAAAAAGGGAATTAGAATTTGTTAGTCCGATCTTAAATACTTAAATCTGGGAACCGTCTTTCCTTGATATTCTACCATTTGGAAAAAATTATTCTTGGGTCGCAACCATATGTGTTCAGGTCCAAATTCGGAGTCCTCATATCTTGCTTGATATACTACTAATTCTTCTAGTGTTTCTGAATGTGTTCCAATTCCTAAAACTCGATATTCTTTTACGTTTTTGAAATGTTGATAAATCCCAAGTTTTATTGTGGGTTGTGTTTGTTCACTCATCATTTTTCGTAGTTTGTTAGTTTATAAAAATTTATCTTATTTTTTTTAATCAAATTTTAATCAAATTATTATTTTCTCAACCAAATATTTAAATACTCCTTCTTGTTATTTTGTAAGATATGCATTATGTTAAATCTAATCTATGTCATGTTCTGGATCTTTCTTGTATTGGTTGTTGTGGTAGTAAGTTTAGTTCTAAATCAACTGTTGCTAAAGGTATTCAATCAAATACGTTAGAGTTCAAACGAGTTGTTAATGATCCTCTAGATTTAGAATCACTTAAGTCTTTTCGTGATAGGCATCCTAAAAAGAAATTGCATGAGAGTGGTATTTGTCGTAATCTAGTTTATAATCCTAATAGTGATCGTATTTTTTGTCCGATTCATCCTGAGCAGTGTGGTGTGGATCACAGGCATGGAGATCTTAGAACTGGTCATTGCGATATTTTGCACGTATGTAAAGCAGCATTTATGTTTGAGTTGTGGCATGATGAAAAAAAGAAAGAATTTATTAAGTTTTTACGTAAGAAAAGAAGTAAGGGATTAAGTTGGTATGAATTTTCACAAAAAATGGATGATGATTCATTACTTTACGAATTCGAAGGAATTTAATTTATGGGTTTTACTGTTTTCAATATTTACTGTTTTCAATATTAAAAATAAACTATTTAAATCCTCCAATGAAATTAAAAAAAGAGACTAAGTCTGAAAATATAAGTTCAGATGTGAAAGAAAAAAAGAAAAGTGTTGCAGGTAGTTTAATCTCGCTTGATTCTGTTTCAAAAAGTTTTGATACGACTGTTGTTTTGAACAATTTATCGCTGGAAATTAAATCTGGTGAAATCATTGGATTAATTGGTCGTAGTGGGTGTGGTAAAAGTACTTTTTTAAAAATTTTAATTGGTTTTTATGGTGCAAACTCAGGTACTATTTCCTATAATGGGGAAAATATCACTGGAAAACTTAAAGTGTTAAGAAGTTTAGTTGGATATACGACTCAGGAGAATAGTTTTTACAACAAATTAACAATTTATGAAAATATGAAATATTATGCTAGATTGTATGGGTTCCGTCCAGAGGATAAAAAACTTAAAAATCATATTCATGATATTTTAGAAAGCGTGGGACTTCTCACTCAAAAAAATAAACTTGCAGGAAAAATTTCAGGAGGGATGAAAAGGCGTCTTGATTTTGCAATTTCACTCGTTCATGATCCTGATATTTTAATTCTTGACGAACCAACAACTGGTCTTGATCCTGTTTTAGTAAAAAACTTTTGGAATATTGTAAAAAATATTAATAAGAGGGGCAAAACAGTTATTGTTATTACTCATTTATTTGGTGAGATTAAAGATCATTGTGATCGTTTTGCTATTATGAATAAGGGTGCATTCAATTTAGTGATGGCGGTTAAAGATTTCAAGAAAAAATTTCCGCATCAATCTTTTGGAGATGTTTTTGAGAAATATACAGAATAAGCAATAAATTATGAAAAACTAATACTTTGATAAAAAAAGTTAATATAAAAATAATCAAAAAAAGCATTAAAAATAAAATGAGACTAATTCAAACTATAATTTCCGAAATTGGAAAAAATTTCAAGATTATCTTTCGTAGTTGGACATCTCTTTTTTTATTAATTATTGGTCCTTTATTATTGATCCTTCTTCTTGGTTGGGCGTATAGTGGGACGACGTTACATGATGTCAGATTTGGTGTTGTTTCAAATGAATTTAACGAATTAGGTTTTATACTAAATGATTTTTATCAATTTGGGCAAGTTTATCATTATGCCTCTGAAGATCATTGTGAATATGATTTAAGATTAGAGCGAGTACACGTTTGTCTTATTTTTAGTGAGAATTTTGTAGGATATTCTGATTCTGGACAGCCAATTCCATCAGGGAGTGTTGTGTTTAAATTGGATAATTCTAGAAAAAAATCTTCAGGATTAATTTTAAGTGCACTTGAAACTGGTTTTGGTATTGCCGCTGATGAAGTGAGTGTAAAAAGCACAGAAGCATTATTATCTAATGTTCAACAAATGATTGTTTTTATTGGAGAGAAAAGGCAAGATATTGACAAAGTTGAAAATGAAGCATTAGATATTAGGAGCGCACTTGTTGAGCGCAAACAAACTTTAGTTAATTTTCGTACTGATTTTTTACCTAAATATGATCAGTTAAAGTTATTGCAACAAAAAATAAATTCAGAGTCCCAATTTGAAAATAATATTAATTCAGGTGTGACTTCTATTGATGATGCAAGATCATTTGTATCTAATGTGAATGGTTTGATTGATTCTACTGTATCTGATTTGTATTTGTTATCTTCTCAAATTAATAGTCAAACTTATTATGTTTTCTCAGGATATGATTCTTTAGGCAGTCCAATTTATACTCCTAACTATATCGATGCCACGCCCATAAATTCTATTATTTATCAATTAAATTCGCTTAAGCCAGAATTATCATCTCTCAATCAAGAGTTATATTCTTTAAGATCTCAATTGTTGATGACTAAAACTGATTATTATGCTCTTCAAAATCAGTTTAATACTATTATGGCTGATGTTGAATTTGTCAAAACTCTTTTGGATTTAGAAATTGATAATACTCAAAAATATATAGGGAAAATTGATGTAGGTCTTCAAAATTTAAGAAAGATCTCGTCTAAACTCGATAAAGATTTAACTTCTTTTTCAGGCATTAGTCCTGATGCTGCGCAGAGTTTAGTAAATCCAATTACTTATTCATTTGAAGAAACTCTGGATGCAAAAAACATTGCAATTATTTTTTCTACTCTTCTTGTTGGAGTTATTATTTTTATCTCGATGTTATTTTCAAATATTGTTACATTATCCGAAATTAATTCTAGAGCTTTTTTTAGGAGTTTAATTACTCCTGTTAGGCCATTTTTATTTACCTTTGGTTTAATTTTTACAAATGTTGTGATTGTTTTATTTCAAGTGAGTGTTTTATTGTTAGTGGCGCAGTTTAGTTTTGGCGTTAATGTGTTTGGTAATTTAGGCACGGTTTTTATTATAGCATTTTCGTTAATTGTAGTATTTGTTTTTTTTGGTATGACTATTGCATATTTATTTCCAAATCAACAAACTTCAATTTTGATTACTACTCTTTTAGCTTTAGCTTATTTTTTATTTAGTAATGCTATTGCGCCACTTGAGATTATGCCTTTGGCAGCATCTTCTTTGGCAGCGCTAAATCCTATGGTTATTGGAGAAAGCATGTTTCGTAAAGTTTTTTTGTTTGGATTCGGATATGATTATTTAGGTGCTCAATTATTTCAGATGTTATTATATATTATTTTGGGATTTATTGTTTTATCAATAACTATTAGAGTTTATAAACGTAGAATTTAAACTGTATGATTCTTCTATATTAGTTTTTAAGCGCGCAAAACATTTAAATATGAACTTTTATTCTGTGTTCAAGAATTGTGTTGCTTTTTAAAAAGGGCAACAAATCTAAAAAGGTGATATCGATGACAAAATTAAATATGAATTATATTTTGATCGCATTATTAATTATTCTAGCTATAGTTTCTATTTTTGATGCAGTGAGTATTTCTGGACTAAATTCTAAAGTTAATTCAGTTCTAAATCCTGTGCCTCCAAATATTGGGGCAACTGAACCTATTGTAACTGCTCAAAACTCAGCTCAAGTTCCTGCGCAACCTGTAGCTCAACCTGTGGCTCAACCAGTAGGAAATCAATAAATATAATTAATACAAAAAAACTTAAACTATATATTAACAAAAAAATAGTAATCAAAAATTAAAGGTGATTTTATGTCTGAAAAAAAGTCAAATACTAAACATAAGAAATCAGTCCCTAAGTCTGCACATAAGGGTGCAAAGTCTGATCATAGTTCTCATAAAGCAAAACATAGTGCTCATGCACACAATCATAAAGCTCATTCACATAAATCTAGTAAATCGTCTAAAAACTTGATTAATGTTGTTAGAGGACTTATGGTATTATTATTAGTTCTTGCTTTGTATAATTCATTTTCAATTTTTCAATTAAGCAAATCTATTGGGCCAGTTTTGGAAATGTCTAAAACTGTAAGTGCGCCTGCAAAAATTTCTCTAACGGTAATTAATCCTGTTGGGTGTGATTCTTGTTTTGATATTGGATCAACTGTTGCAGTAACTAAATCTAAAATTGAAGTGGTAGAAGAAACTCAACTTAATTTTGGATCTGCTAAAGCTACTGAATTAATTAGCCAATATGGTATTGAGAAACTTCCAACAATTATTGCGACTGGAGAAGTAGAAAAAGCTAAGTTATTTCAGTTTAAAAAATCAGGTGATGCGCTTATTTTTAATAAGCATAAAATGCCTTACGCAGATGCGCTAACTGGAAACTCTGTTGGCGATGTAACAGTTACTTATATTACTGCAGATTCTTGCACTGATTGTTATGATTGGACTCCAGTTATTACAAGTTTAGAAAGTAATGGCGTTTTTGTTTCAAACGTAGTTAAAGTAGATCACTCATCTGTTGAAGGGATGGAATTAGTTAATTCATATGATATTTTAAAAGTTCCAACTTTAATATTTTCATCAGACCTAGGAGTTTATCCTGACATGGTTAGCATGTGGGATTCTATTGGGACTGTTGAATCTGATGGTAATTATGTTTTACGTGAAGTAACTCCTCCTTATTTTGATTTAACTAAAAATTCTGTTGCAGGTTTTGTGGGAGTTACTTTTTTGAATGATAGTTCCTGTTCTACTTGTTATGATGTGATGGTTCATGAAACAATTCTTGGTCAAATGGGACTTGTTTTTGATGATTCATCAGTTGTAGATATTAGTTCCGCTGAGGGAAAAGAGTTGGTGGCAAAATATTCAATCGTTAGTGTTCCGACAGTTTTATTGGACTCTGGTGCTAGTGCTTATTCGGGACTTTCCGATGTTTGGAGTAGTGTTGGAACGGTTGAATCTGATGGAACTTATATTTTCCGTAAGATCGAAGCTATGAATGGAGTGTATAAAGATTTATCAACTGGAGAATTAGTTGGTCCAACAAACTAATTAATTTTTTAAAATGAAATCTATTCTTCATAAAAATTTTTTCAATTCTTTCTTTTTATTATTTTGTTTGAGTGGTTTATTATTAATCACAATTTCATTAAGTGGTTGTTTTCCAAATAATTCAGATCTTGATTCAAGTGTTGCTTTTCCAGATATTGATTTAGTGAATCCAATAAAAAATCAAGATTTTAATAAGTCTCAAAACGCAAAAAATGAGGGTGAGTTTGAAGGGTTATCAAACCAAATTGAGTCGTATAAAAAAACAATAACTAAAGAAAAAACTAAATCCTCTTCATCTCAAACTGCGTCACCATTAAACTCTGCAGGATTTAACATGCTATTTATTGTTGGATTTAATAATTCGTTTCAACCAAATTATGTTGAAGTACCGTTTGGATCTAGTGTTATTATTACTTTTTCAGCTATGGACAAAGGGTATGGTTTTGTTTTACCTGATTTCGGAATTAATGAATTTGTTCGCAAAGAAGAATTTACTAAATTTGAATTTATTGCAGATAAGAAGGGATTATTTGAGTTTATTAATAATGTTCCTTGCAATAATTGTGAATCTATGACTGGGTTTTTAAAAGTTAAATGATTAAATTGCTTAAATACTTGTGTCAAATGGTGCTAATAACTGCATTATATGTGCAAATTAGAAAAGCTTATAAATTATAATTTTTTTTATTTTATTAAACATGGCGACTAAAAAAAAAAGTGGGAAAAAAAGTAGTAAAACCCTTATTAAGAGTTCCAAATCAAATTCTAAATCATCAAAATCTAAGTCTAAATTAACTTCAAAATCAACAAAGTCTAAATCCATTTCTAAAAAATCAAGTTCTAAACCGGTAAAAAAAGGTTTAAATTCTAAAAGCAAGAAAACAAGTAGTAAATCTGCGACTAAGAAAAAACCAATTACATTCAAAAAAGCAGTTAAAGCAAGATCAGTTAAAAAGAATGTTAAAAAAACTGTTAAAGCTCCGGTTAAAAAAGCTGTTAAGGTTGCAGTTAAACAAAAACCTGTTAAAACAATTAAAAAACCAAGAATTGTTTCTAAAACATTTTCTAAAAAATCAATTTCTAAAGAATCTGTTAAGATTTTAGGTGGGTTTGAAAAGACTAAAAAGAAGGGTGTTGTAAATCAACCTGTAAATTTTCATGAATCAATTAAGCGTAGTCCTTATGAGCGACACATGAAAAAAGAAGTTAAGAGTAATTTGATGACTATATTATATTTATCTGTCCTGGGGTTGTTGGTTTCGATTTATTTATCGTATGGATATTTTAGTAAAGGTTTAATAGGATCATTTTCTGATTATATTGATTGTAGTTTTATTTACACGTCAACGTATGGTGATTTTTTAGGAATCCCTACTCCTATTTTAGCAGCTATTTTCTTTTTTGTAATTGCAGTATTTTCAAGAATGCTTGCAGGGTATTACAATTTAAGGCAATTGCATAATTCGCTTAAAAGAAAACATGTTTATTATGCAACTAGTTTAATTAGTGCAATTGGATTGCTATTTGTAATTTATTATGCTATTATTTCATTTGTGGTAATAAAACAAGTGTGTATTTGGTGTTTAGTTATTGATGCTTTAATTATCCTTATTTTCATATTTGCATTATTTAATATGATTCATTATTACAAAATTCGTGATGAAGAAACACATATTCATTTTGCATTAAACAAATAATGTCCGCTCATATCTAAAAATGAGTCATTGATTTTTTTCTTTTATTTTTCTTAAATATTATTAGAACTTTATGTTTGGAAATTATTCTGCTGTTGTTTAATGTAGTAAGTTAAATCATAATAAAAGATAGAAATAATAAAATAAATTTAAAACAAATCTTTTTGACTACAGTGTTTTTTAAATTCCCAAAAAAACCAACATTTATCTCCTCGTTTTTCAAACATGGAGCAGTCTGTACAGACATGCGATTTATGTTCTAATAAATGTAAATCATATTTATCTAGATATTCCATTTTATATAATCAAATTTGAGCTGGTATTTAAATATTTCTTTATATTCTAGTGTGGTAATATCTAATGGGTTTTTAACTTATTTCAGCAAATTTTATAAACTTAAACCTGTTTAATATCTTTATTAGGGGGTACAAAAAATGGTGGATGTTATTGTGTATACAGCTCCAGGTTGTAGTGCTTGTTCTTTATTGAAGAATTTTCTTAAAGAGAACAAGGTTGAATTTAAAGAAGTAAATCTTATGGCTGATCGTAAAAAAGCTCAAGAAATTGTTGCTCGTAGTGGTGCTATGAGTGTTCCTCAGGTAGAACTCGATGGTGAAATTATTGTTGGTTTTAACAAAGAGGCACTTAAAGCAAAACTTGGACTTTAATTATCAAATTTTTTTTATTAACTTAAAAAAGAGGTAACTAAAATGGCAAAGTACAAGATAGTTCATAACAGAGATATGTGCATAGGTTGTGGCATGTGTGCGAAAGTTTGTGATAACTGGGAAATGAAGGATGATGGAAAGTCTTCTGCAAAAAATACTGAGTTAGCTGAACTTGGAACAAATCAAGATGCAGTAGATCAATGTCCTGTTTCATGCATTTCTATTGAAGAGCAATAATTCTTCTAAAAATTAATTATTTTCTTTATTTTTTTGTTTCTTTAATGTTTATTTAATAAATTACAGTCTCAATAAATTTAAATACAACCTGATCTTTTTATTTTTATGATCTGTTTAAGCTTATTTAATCAAGATTAGTATTTAAAACGAGGTTTAAAAGAGTTAAGATGAATATTTTTGTATTTGCTTCATTGTTGCCGAATCATGCAGAGTTTGATCCTGATAAATTACAGAAGGTTAAGCTTAGTGCGTTTGATAGTGGCGTTCTCGAAACTGCAATTTTGCTTAAGCATCAGTTTGAAGGTAGTGTTACTTTAGCAGTTTTTGGTCCTAAGTATGTTGAGCCTGCGATTCGTAAGCTTATTTCAGGGGATATTGATAGTGCAGTGCATTTGCTTGTAGATGATGAAACATTTGAAACTGCGGATGCATTTAGTATTGCGACTGCATTTGGTAATTTTCTTAATGATAAAGAATTTGATTTAGTTTTGTTTGGTAAAAATGATGCTAATTTAATTAATGGGCTTCCTCAAATTACTGCTGAGATGATTAATCTTCCTTGTGTTACTAATTGTAGAAATATTAAAATTGAAGACGATGATGTTACTCTAAATCGTAAATCTGATGTTGGTGTTGAAAAGATTTTAACTTCACTTCCGTGTGTTGTTGAATTTGATCATGAACGAACTGATCTTCCTAAGTCTTCGTTATTGAAACTTTTAAAGGCACAATTTAAGCGTGTTGAAACTGAAGATGCTGCAACTGCTCATCCTAAAGTTGAGTTGGTAAAATTAGAAGATCATCCAGCTCGTAAACAAAAGTTTTTTACTCGTGATGAAATACCTCATTTAGTTAGTATTTTAAAAGATGAAGAAAAGGTTATCTAAAAATGAATGTTTTAGTTTTTGCACAATCTGAAAAAGGAAAAATTAAGAAGGGTTCTTTAGAATCGATTTCTGCTGGTCGAAATATTGCTAATGATATGAAGGGAAATTTAATTTTAGTACTTTTTGAAAAAATTAATAATGCTGAGGCTCTTGGAGGACTTGGTGCTGATAAAGTTTATTTAATTCATGCAGATTATAATGTTGAGCAATATTCAAATATTCTTGCAAATCTTGTTAGTAAAGAAAAAGCTCACACAGTAATTATTGGTTCAACTATTTTAGGTAATGATCTTGCGGCAAGAGTTGCAGCAAAAACTGGTGCAGGTTTATTATTTGATTGTCGTCATGTGACTGCTGAAAAGGGAGTTTTAGAAGTTAAAAAAAGTTTTGAGTCTCATCTTGCAACGTTACAATTCAAATCATTAATTCAAGTTATTACTCTTTTGCCAAATACTCAACCAGTAAAAATTTTTAAGAGGAGAAAGTGTGCTGTTGAAAATGTTGAGAGCATGGGTTCAGTTTTGAAAACTGTAGTAAAAGAAGTAAATCGAGAAGCTCAAAATAAATTAAAAAATGCAGAAATTGTTGTTTGTGGTGGTTACGGAGTTAAAGAAAAAGGTAATTTTAAGATGATTGAATTACTTGCAGAAAAACTTGGCGGTACCGTCGGTGCAACTCATACTGCAGTTGAAGCGGGTTTTGCAGATAAAGAAAAACAAGTGGGTAAAAGAGGTCGTCAAATTAATCCTTTGCTGTATATTGGTTGTGGAATTTCTGGTTCTAAAGATCATTTGAAAGGTATTCAAAATAGTAAAATTATTGTGGCATTTAATCATGTAAAAGATGCGCCTATTTGCAAACACGCGGATTATTGTATTGTTGATGATATGTGGCGTGCTCTTCCGTCGTTCATTAATGAAATTGATAGAGTAAAAAGATAAATTTCTTGTTTATTGTTATTATGATGGGTCTTTTTTTTATGTTTTAGTAGATCAGAAGAATAACTTTTATAAATCTGAATAAATAGCTATTGATATATGAAATTAATAACTTTATCTGCTGAACAAATTATGACTACTAATGATTTTCCAGTTCATAATGAACATATTCTAAAAATCTATTTTAAGATTGCAAAAACTAATCCTGAGTTATTACCTCCAACTCCAGTTATTCCAATATCGTTAGGACTTCCGTTATTAAGTGAAGATAATGAGTTTGCGATTAATCATAATGTGTCTCTAAAAAAGTTTTTCAAAGATAATCCTAAGGTAAAATATATTATGTGTGATGGGAGTCATAAAACAACTGCATTAACGTTAACTCATAATTTAATCAATGCGATGTTAATTGAAAATGATTCGGATATTAAACTGTTTAAACAAAAAGAAATTACTGGTGAAATTTTTAGTTTCGCGTGTTCTGAGAATTCAATTAAGGAAATGTTGGATGATCAAGCAAAACATTTTTCTGAAGCTGAATTTTTTCAAACAGTAAAATCCAAAACTGATAGGATGGTTGATGCAAAAATTATTCCTCAATACATGATTGATTTTTATTCTAAATAACTTCTACTAAAAAATAACACAAAATATTTATAAACAATCGCAGTCTTTATACTTATAAAGAGGTGTTTGTTATTCCTAAAACTAAAATTGTTTGCACGATTGGTCCGGGTACCGAGTCATTAAAACAAATTAAGAAGCTAGTGCAAGCAGGAATGAGTATTGCTCGAATTAATTTTTCTCATGGTAATTACGATCAATACGCAGGAATGATTAAACATATTAAATCTGCATCACGCAGTGTTGGAATTTTATTAGATACTAAAGGGCCTGAAGTTAGAACTGGTCTAATTCACGATAATGTTCATCTTAGTGTTGGTCAATTGTTTACTCTTACTACTCGAAAAATTGTTGGTAATTCGAGTGTTGTTCATGTAACGTACGCACCTCTTCCAAAACAAATGAAACGGGGAGATCCTATTTTGATTGATGATGGGCTAATTGAACTTCGTGTTGAAAAAGTGAAGGGCAAAGATGTTATTTGCAGAGTTATTAGTTCTGGTGATTTGGGTAATCAAAAAAGTGTGACTCTTCCAAAAAAGAAAATTAAACTTCAAAGTATTACAAAAAAAGATGAGCAGGATATTCGTTTTGGTCTTCGTCATGGAATTGATTTTATTGCGGCATCTTTTACTAGGAGTGGAAGGGATATTTTAGAAATTAAAAAAATTGCAAAATCTCATCCTCACGTAAAAGTTATTGCAAAAATTGAGTGTCAGGAAGCCGTAAATAATTTTTATGATATTTTGAGTGTTGCAGATGGAGTCATGGTTGCAAGAGGAGACTTAGGCGTTGAACTTCCGTTAGAAGATGTTCCACTTATTCAAAAATTTATTATTGAGCAATGTAATTTGGCGGGAAAGCCAGTTATTACTGCAACTCAAATGTTAGAAACTATGGTGTATAACAAGCGTCCAACAAGAGCTGAAACGAGCGATGTTGCAAATGCTATTCTCGACGGTACTGATGCAGTAATGCTGAGTGAAGAAACTGCAATTGGTAAATATCCTTTTCAAGCAGTTAAGTTTATGCGAAAGATTGCAGAAAAAATTGAGCCAAAAATTTTAGGAAAACATAAACATACTATCATAAAATCTGATGATGCAATTGCTAAGGCAGTTTTTGATATTGCAAAAGTAACTAAAATTAAAAAAGTTATTGTGTGTACTTATAGTGGGTTTAGTGCTGAACTTGTTTCTAAGTATCGTCCGGATGTAGATATTATTGCGGTAACTCCCGTTTCCGAAACTGTGAGGCAACTAAGTCTTGTTTGGGGTGCAGAACCTGTTCTTTTATCGCCTGCAATGGAGCATAGAATTCATTCTACTGGGGATTTAATTAAGTTTGCAGTTAAAGAGGCGTATAAAAATAAGTTTGTAAAAAAAGATGAAAAAGTTTTAATTACGGCAGCTCATCCATTAAATATTCGTAAACGAACTAATCTTTTAGAAATTCATGAAGTTAGAGAATTATTGAAATAATTTTGTGTTTTGTTAGAATTAATTTATTTTCCTTCTATGCATATATAAACTTCAGGTTGTGTCTTAAATGCGCTCCATAAAGCAGTGCTTAAATCATCTTCGTTTATTCCTTCAATATTTTGTGGTTGTAATAGTAAAGTGTATTTGGATTTTTGGGGTTCGCGTTCTTTTGTTTTAAGTTCATATTGGCATCCGTCACAACTGCACCCAACATAGCCTCGAGATAAATTCACGTCTGAGGGTAATTCAGTTATTGGAAGATTCTTTTTTTTCGCTTGGTATGATAATTGTCGTGGTCCTTTTGTTTTTTCGAGTTCCATTAATTCTTCTTTGGTTATTAATCTGTCTGGTAAAACTAAAGAACCATATTCTGTTGTGCTGTAAGTGTAATAATCACCTAAATCATCATAATCTGGAGTCATAATTACTATTGGTTTATTGGGGGAATATCCTTGCAAAATCATGGGTGCTATTAAATCAACTTGAAAATATCCTGAGCCAGTACTGTAATTATCTCGAAATAAATTTGCAGCTGCAGCTTCTTCTGGAGTAAAAAAGTGATCTGATGGTTTTCTTATGTGATATTCTATTTCAAATTCTCCTGTTGGTGTTTGAATTTGAAATTTTTGTATTTTGAGTTCTGGTTTTTTTTCAGTTTCAGATTTAAAATCAAGTGCTCCTTCAGTTTTTAATAATTCTAATTGTTGTTTCATTTGCTCAGGCATTAAGTCATCAATTTCTGTATAAACTGCACGTAAACCAACTGCGTTTCCACTAACTTGATTCATTAAATGGAACATAAGTATTGGTGTGATATCATCTCCGCCTCCGGGATATAACATCGAAACCGGAGTGTTTCCACTTGCATTAATTGAGTTAAGAATTTGATTGTAATCTAGTTGTGCGGCGCCGGGTGCTGATCTTACTTTTAAATTTGTGTCTGGCCAATTATTAAATTCTCTTTGAAAAATTTGTTCGAGTTTACTTTCTTGGCCGATATGAGTATCTAATTGTTTTAATTGATGTTTGTGTGTTAGTATTGCAATTCTTCTTGATAGCTCTTGGTCTGCTATTTGTTCTGAATTTGGATCTGTTCGCATGCCTGAGCAATTAATTCCGTTCGCGCCTGCAATTGCTACTAGGGTGCCATTCCTTATTAGTTTTAGAAAGTTTCGTCTATCCATGGATCTCAATTATTATTAGTTTTGAGTTTATTTATAAGTATTGCCATTAGTCACCACTATTTAGTAACTAAAAAACCGAAAAACTTATAAATAGTAGTTCAATTTTCTAATCAATAACTTATATTTTAAGCTAATAAAAATTAATTATTTTGCGAGGCATAGAAAAAAATGGCAGATGATAAAACACCAGATCAACCTTTAGAAGACAAAATTATTCCTTATAATGCAAGAGGAGTTGGAGCGTCATACGATGCAGCAGTAGTTGAACTTGATAAAGATAAAGCGGCATTTACTGAACGTTTCGGTGTTGACCTTGGAGATTATGTTGCGCGAGAAGTTGGAGTTTATCTTCATAAGGGTGCGACTGTGGGTAAAACAAATCTTAATGCGAGAGGGGATACTTACGATGCAGCAATTGCTAGTGCAGTTTCTGAATTTGGAATTGATCCTGCGGCATTTAATCAAACTGTTGAAGTTTGGGAACATTATCATATTAAAGGTGCTGAGGCTGAGCAAGTTGAAGAAAAACAAGCAGAGGCGGCAGCTAAATCTGATAAAACTCCTACTGCAGGTAGAGCTTCACCTGGTATGGGAACAGAATATATGTTATAATTTTTTTCTATTATTTTTTTTATTAATTTTTTTTATTAATGAATTTTTAAACTTTATTTAATAATAATTTAGTGTTGAGACTGAATCATAATTATTTTGTTTTAAAAATAAATCATAATTATTTTGTTGAGGAAAAACCCATTTGAAAAATGAGTAGACAAGAAACCCTAGATGAACTTCTAACAAAAACAGAAGCCTGGATTGCTGACAAAATGAAAACTGGTAGAAGGCACACTAAAAAAGTTGCAGCTCGTGGATTATATGATTGGCACAGGATTAAATATGGGTTTGAACAAAATTTTAAAGATGGTATTTTTTCTCCATTTCCTCATGAGATCGAAGGAAAAACTTCTTGTTTTCCGGGAGCTGTAATGTTATATTTTGCAGCAAAACATGCGAAACTAGATCCTAGGTTTTTTATTGCAAGAGATTTAGAAGTTGGGCCTGGAGATATTAGTGATGTTGGAATTAGTGGTGATTCAGATCATGCTTTTATTGACGTGGATGTAGGAAATAAAAGAAGAGTAATTATAGACCCTATGTATGCAACTTATGGTCCTGTAACTTATGATCTTGAAAAAAAACTTATCACCATTCAAGATAATGAACTCACTTTACATACTAAAAGAGTTGTTGGTAATTTAGAAGAAATTGATGAACCTGATCTTTTAAGAAGGTTGATGGTTTTAAGAACTCCAAAAGGATCTCTAAAAACATTGTCTGCACGTCAAAGAGTTTCTGATAAATCATTAGGTAAAAGAAGGTTTGGTTTAATGTATGAGTATGGATTTCAGGATAATTCGTTAACAGTTATGGCAAATTTGGAATTGCCAGTTATTGCAAATCATGGTATTGAAAAAAAGTTTTTTTTAACAAATGAGGGAAGCCCTTTTCGATATGATTTAACTTTTTTTACTTATGGTGAAACATCTGGGTGGTCATATAAACAAAAAGCTAAGTTTGGAACTTTTAAATCCCCAATTGCCCAACCAATTCTTGATTTAATTAGAGATGTTTTGTTTGATAAAGATAAAACTCAATCAAGACATAGAAAAATATTAACGTCTGATGCAATTGATCATTTAGCACAAAGAGGATTATCTTCGGAGGGTTTAGATTTATCTTTACTTCCAGCAGGTATTGATCCTGTGGCAGCACAAAAAGCAGTTGATGCATTTGGTGAGGTTGTTGAAGAACAATATTTAAACTTTATTTCGAGTCCAGAAGATTTTGAAGTTTTAAGAAGGAGTCTTATGGTGCGAGTTTTATATTCTCAACATAGAAAAAACGCAGTGGCAGATGGTAGTGATCATGGGGGATTTATTTCTTCTCAAGAGGAACGAGATAAAATTATGATTGATAAATTAGAAAAAGTTTATTCTGAACAGTCTTTACCTGATGTTGAAGTTTGGAAAAATTTTATTTTTTCTCGTGCAAGAATTCCTGGTTATTCTATTACTGCAGTACAATTTAAAAATAAATCTCAAAAAAGAAGATCTGCGGAGAACAAAGTTCTTGTGCTTCCTGTTTGGAGAAGACATTTGAAAAGAGAATATGATGAAATTCTTGATTTAGTTTGTTTTAATGGCTCGCTTGGTAAGGCTAGTGATTGCGAGTTAAGAGCACAACTGTCGCAATCTGACGGAAACATTAAGTCTGCATATAAACAAATGGTATTTCGTTATATGACTTACGCTTATCAGGGAAGAACTGCTTTGCATAATAATACTTTGTTAGCAAGAGCGGGAGAAAAAGTTAAACAATATTTCCAGCACCAAAGATTTGTTGAAAAATTAGATCAGTTAGAAATTGAAGGTGCGGAGGGATCACAAGAATATGTGCCTCTTGCAAGAAGACTTATTGAAAAAGCATTATATGATCCATCTAAAACCACTGTTGCATTTAATCTGTTTGAAAGACAACTTGCTAAAGATATTGCATCACATGAAGCGGATGAACTTGCCAAAACTGCTGTTTAAAATTTTTTAATTATTTTAATTCTTAATTTATTTTAAACTAGCTATAAATTTCATGTGGGTCTGAATGAAAATCTGAATCTTTTCCCCAATATCTTTTTCCTTGTCCCATGTGTATTCCGACGAGATCGGCGATATTTCCAATTACGTGTATTTCAGCATAGTCGTCAAGTTCTTCTAAAAATCTATCTGTAGTAGCACTATTCATTCTAGCATATGCGCTATTCTTAACTGCAATCACTACTAATTTATTTCCTGCCATAACAAGATTTTTACATTCCTCTGCGGCAGCATCTTGATTACTTAATAGTCCGTCAGTTGTTAAAATGGCAACAAATGGGTGTGTGCTTTCTTCATATAATTGTCTTATTTTGGCAGGATTAAGTGTTGTTCCTCCATTTTGAAAACGTAACAGTTCTTGCCAAATAACATTCATATTTTGATATGGTTGCCAGCCAGAAAAATATGTTCTTCCTGAAAAATTTAGGACTGCAAAGTTCATTTCGTATGCTAAATCATTAATTTCTGCATATTTTATTACTGATGCGCAGCCTCTTAATAATAAATCATAAGGGCCAGTTCCTGCAAGTAAATTCGCTTTCATTGTTCCTGAACTATCATTGATGAATGCGAGATCGGGAAATCCTCCTGCTTCAATAATTAATGGTTCTTTTATTACTTCAGGAAATGTTTTTTGTCTTAGTTGAATTTTTCGACCTTGGGGAGTTGAATGAATTGAAGTTCTGTGCCAAGCAATTCTTTTCACTTGAAAATTATCTGGTGTAACTGGTTCGGTTGTTAAGTATGCAATTGGAGTTACTGTTCCTTCTCTTTCTTCACGTAAAAATTCCATCACTATTTTTTCAGCTCTTTGCCCATACACTTCTTTCATAAAAGTTAATTGTGTTGCATAATTAATTGGATGTCCTTTTTCAATTCCAATCCCTGCCATTGTTTGAATTTCATTTTGATTTAGCATTTGAACAAGATCTGGCATTTCTTTTGGATCTTTTGTTCCATCTGCACCTGCGAGATCTGGAGTTTCATCATTTTCTCCAGGTCCACCAACTTCTCCTCTTCCGTCAGGATTTTTAGCTTTGGTTAAATCTGGTTTGGAATTTTTCCCTTTACCTTGCATGGCTTTTTTTAGTTTATCCATTAAATCTCTAGCTTTAGCCCTTAGATTTTTCCCTTTGCCTGCTTTTTCGGGTTTATTTTTGGGAGTTTCGGTTGGCGGATCTTGTCCGGTATCTCCTTGACCTGGTGCATCGTTGGGATTTTTACTTGGATCTTGATCTCTATCTCCTGGTTGTCCTTGACTTGGTTGACCTTCACCTTCTTGTGGTTTTCCTTGACTTGGTTGTCCTTCACCTTCTTGTGGTTGTCCTTGTCCTGGTGCATCTTCTTGTGGTTGTCCTTGTTGTGGTTTTTGTAATGGGTTTCCATCATAATCAAATGGGAATATTGATTGAGAAATTTGGCTTCCTTGATTGCCTGCTGATTCCTGCATTGCTTGTTCTTGTTCTTTAACAAACAATTTACCTAATTTTTTGGTGTATTCATAAGCTAGTGCATACCAATTTCCTGGTCGTCTATTTCCAAGATATGTTGCAATTTTTTTGTGATCTCGTCGAGTAAGTTTATAATCTAATGCTTTTTGTGCTAATTTTTTATCTCCAACTAATAATTCAACTACTTCTTGGATTGTTTGTCCGAGCTGATCGTATTCAGGGGGATAATATTGTTGTTGTAAATTTCTAACAATTTCAAACTGTCTGCATAAATGATTTTCAAGTTCTGCCATTGCAGTTGAGGTTTTAGTTATTGGTTGAAATCCTGCTTGTTCTTCAGGAGCAGACTCATACGCCATGTAAAATTCTAATAGTCTGCTAAGGCCCAATCCTTTCCTATAGTCGCTACCTCTTTTTGGTTGGGCTGATTTAACTACGTTATCAACTAAATCTTCAAAACTATTGATGAAATATTTTAGTGATAGAATAAATTGATTCCGAGTTTTTAGATCGCGAGATTGCATGGATCCCATTCGCAAGTCAGTTAATGCTTTGCTACATCCTGCAAGTACATCTTCAAACGGGTATGCATCAAATGGGCAAACACTCCAATGTCCTTCTTCATGTTCTAAAACAAATTGTGTAAAACTTTTTAGGGGTGTTGGAAAAACTCGCTCTAAATAAAATTTTGAAACAGTTTGTTCTAGATAGAGTTTTAGTTCGGGATCATATGCAAATGTAATGTCCCAAGTAGGTCCAATTTCTGCATGAAATTTATGTGGGATTCCGGGAGATTCGATAATATCTAAACCACTGTGAATTCTCCAAGTCGGAGAAGAAATAACTTCAGCAACTATTTGGTCTAATTCTGTTCGCATTTTTTATAGTTATAAGTTGTAGATAATAATTAAAAATATTTTTTTAAAACCTTAGAACGTTTCGAATCATTTCAGGTGAAGGTCGTGGATTGTTTTTCTCTGCGGTATCTTGAGTGTATGCTTCAAATGAACGTCCTAACCAAACATCTTGAGCACCTAATTCGTTTAAAGTTGCATGATCTGCATCTGACAGGGGTGCGCCACTTCCTAATTTTGCGGCTAGTTCTGGATTGCCTGCATGAAATCCTGTTGTTCGAGTATATGCTTCGTTTGCAAGTGCTTGGATTGCATACCATCTTCCGCCTTGATATTGTCTTTGCACCCAAGGTTGACTTAGTGGTAATTTGGATCTTGAAACAAATGGAAAAACAGTTTGAATGTCTGTTGGTTCAACTTGTAGATTTTCTAGTTGTGCGGCCATAAATCTTTTCACAACTTCAGTTGGACTTGTATTGGTATCAATTCCTGAAGCTTCAGCTATTTTTTTTAAAGTTCCATGAACTGAATAATTTTGCGCTGCAGCTCTCATGCTTGTAGCAGATTGTTGTCTTGTTATTTCTAAATGTTTTGCAACAACTTCTGCAGTTCGAAGTATTCTAATGAGGCTGTGTGCTTTTGCAATTTTCATAAGTTTTATTGAGTTTCCATCGCCTAAATTATAAACGTTAGGACACATTTGCTGAGGGTATGTTGCGAGATAATGGCATCCTTGAAGTGGAGTTCCGCCAGCATCGGTTTTAGGTGTTCCGTCGAGATTTTGTGGTTTAATTTTTGAACACATACTTTTTTGAAAATTAATTCCTTTTTTATCGTCACTTAATGAGTGTGGGCAGTACCCTGTTGATTGTAAAAATAATCTCATGTGTTCTGCTTCTGGAGAAATTGGTATGTCATCTATTGAGTGGAGTAAGTCAAGTATCGTTTCTAAATGTCCATCTCCATTAGTTATTATTAAATCTCCACTTCTTTCTTCTGCCATTCTTTTTTTATCGACCATTCTTGTTTGAAATACGTCGAATGGAATTTCAATTGGTTGTCGACGTTTCATTGCTCGATCGATTGGTGAAGTTCCATGAAAGTCATCATCTCCTTCATTGTATGCTAGAATATGCAATTGGTATCGTAACATTGCTTCTGCGCGTTGATATTCATGGCCTGCATGAACACGGTCTCCATTTTCCAGTGCAAAATCTTTTTCTAGAATGTGTAATAGTTTTGTTATGAGTTTTGCTGGTGCCCTATTTAGTTCGTCCCAAATAAGGCCTGGAAATTTCACAAATGGTTTTGCAAAAAATAATTCTGCTGAAGTTTGTCCATCTGTGATTGCACCATAATTTTGACCGCTATATGTTAGACTTCCAAAGTCAGAATCTATGTCTGTTTTATGCCATGCTTTTTCTTCTTCGCCCATCAAAGCAGTTAATAAAATTTTGGCATAGTCTGTTTTTCCGCGATCAGTATCTCCAGTTAAACATAGTGGTGATTCGGTTATTGCTGCAATTATTCCCCAATCAAATAGTGTTGCATTTGCGGTTTCACCGATGTCTGTTCTATTAACAACTATGTTTGTTCTAGAAACTGGCTGTGTGTGAAAATATCCTGCTCCAACTCGGTTTATTGTTTCAGAGAGCATAAGGACATCTGTTACTAATTTTTGAGCATCCATATTGTGTTGAACAAACTGCACTTATTTTATAAGTTTTATTACTCTGGAGAAGTCCTTTTAAATGAGCGTATATAACTTTTTTAGTTAGTTGTTTGTAATTAGTTCTTTTTGAGCACTCTTAGCGTTTGTGGTGCGCAGTTATCAAAATTTAATATCATTGATATCTTTAATATCAGTTAAGGCCAAATAGTAGCTTCAATCAAAATTAAATAAAGTACTCACTAGAAAGTGATACTCTTTTTAGGTTATTTTTTCAATTATTATTTAATTTTGTGTTGAGGTATTATTATGAAAAAAACTAATTTTTATGGGTTGGGTAAACAAGTTTTACTTGCTGGCTTGGCTGCATTAGTTATTGCTTTATCAGGTGGTGCAAATGCAAAAGAGTTGCAAAATATTTCTTCAAAAAAAGTAATAAAAGCTAATTATTGTTTGACTCAAATAGAAAATAATTCTGCAGTTAATGAGTGTCAACAAGTTATGAGGTCATATAATCTTGGGCCTGGTGCAGATATTCAAATTAAAAAACTTGATGATTTATTTTCTAAGTTAGGATATAATTCTAAAGATATGATTGAGGTTTATGATAAAATTGCATCAGTTAGTGAAGATAAAAAAACACTTCATGCTAAAGCGATAAATTTAATGTATAACTTGGCAAATTCTAAATTATCAAAACCTGAGTCAAAATCTAAAACAAAACTCAGTTCAAAATCTAATCTTGAAACAACTTGCAATGGTTCTGATATTTATTCTAGTAACAGAATTTCTAAAAAATTATGTTTTCAAAAAGTTTCATGTTCTGGAAAAAAAATTAAAGCTGATTTATTTATCAAAAACGGTTATTTGCATGTTACGGGTTTTTCATTGCCTTATTTGGTGGCGTCTGATGCTATGGCTGATGCAAAACTTGATGCAGAGTTTGGTATTTCTGAATTAACTGGTTCAAATTTAGTTTCGCATGTGTTAGTTGAACGTCAAGAACTTTGTAAAATCAAAAGTCAAACAGGAGATACTTTGTATGTAGTTCATGCGCAAGGTAAGGTGGATCTTAGTAAATTAAATTCATCTCAAGTTGGGGCAATAAAATCTAATTTGAATAAATACGAATGATTTTTTTATTTTTTTTTAGTAATTTTTTTTTAATTAATTTAAGGTGATAATATGAATGGTGGTAATAAAATAGATCAAACAAATATTCTTGGGGTGCTAGTTGAGTACTTAAAAATTCCAAAAAATTATTCGTTATTAGAACGTCATGTTAAAAAAGAGGGGGAAAAATTTGCAGAGTTTTTATTAGGAGAACCTGAGTTTAAAGATGTTTGTGCTGAGTCTGCAAAAAAAGTTATGGCATCAATTAACGAAGTACTTGATACTGGTGTTGATTTTGTGGATCATTTATTTGCTGAGTCTCAAGACTACGTAAGAATTAGTAGGTCATTTTTAGATTTATTTCCTTTAGGTGCTCAGAATAGTTTGTATAAATTTTGTTTAGATATTAAACGTCCTGAGATTTTTGAAAGTTATGTTGATTCATTTAATAAAAGTTGTGTGGGTCAATTGGCAAATCTTGCACGAGTTGTGGAAGCTGCAATAAAAATTGGTAGTTTTGATAACATTCCTGCAGAAATAGTTTTAGAGTCGCCAACATTATATGATTATGCATGTAAATTTCATGCTAAAACTAAATCAAGAGTTATTCTAATTAGGGATATGGATTTATTGCACTTAGATCGAGCAGAGTATTTTACGACTCATTTAAACGCGATGGTTGTGGCAGTTGATCAAGAACAGATTGATTACAGTTTGATTGTTCCAAATTTTTCAAATGATCGAAGAAAACAAGCTAAATTGGCATATTCTAACAAACGTTTGGATGAATTATATTCTGTTGATGAGCAATGATTATAAAAATATTTTTTTTAAATTTTAAAATTTTTTATTAATAAATTTAAGGTGATAATTATGTCAGAATTAGAAGATGCAAGAAAAAAGTTGGAATCATTAGTGATTGGAGATCCTGTGCTTATTTTGCAAGCATATGATGTAAAAAAAACTGCTGCAATAAGGCGAATAAGTAATTACTCAGATTTTATTTCACGTTGTTTTGCAGGTTATCAATTATCTTTTTTGTTAGATGCAGAAAAAGAATATGTTGGGCACAGAGGGGATGAATTATATTCTGTTGATGAGCAATGATTATAAAAATAATTTTTTCAAATTTTAAAATTTTTTATTAATAAATTTAAGGTGATAATTATGTCAGAATTAGAAGATGCAAGAAAGAATTTAGAATTTTTAGTAACGGAAGATAATGCACTTATTGTGCAAGCATATGATGTAAAAAAAACTGCTGCAATAAGGCAAATAGGTGATTATTCTGAGTTTGTTTCAGGAATTTTTATGAATTCTAATTTGACGGTTGATGCATTCAAAAATAAATATGAGTTTTTATTGGATTTTTGCGAAACTGCAGTTGAAGATATTACTGATCAAGTAGGTGCATTAAAATATTGGCCAGGGGCGGGAGATAATTTTAGTCTGGGAGAATTTTTAATGGAAATAAAACCTCCTCAAGTGTTAATTGATTATGTTGCTGCATTTACGAGTGTGGTTAGTTCTGCTTTAAGTGATTATGTTGCAGTTTTTAAGGCAACAAATGAAGTTGCATCAGAAAATGATGTTGAGCCAATTGATGTGTTTAGATCTAATCAACTTTATGCTAAGATGTGTGGTGTGATTAATAAAGATGATTTGGGTATTGAACAAATTAGTCAGTACTTAATTTCGACAGACAAAGCAAAAAGATTAGTTGAAGGAATAAATTTGATTCATGCTGCATCGCCAATAAGTGTTGGCTCAAGAGAAATTAAAGAAGTTTATTTTGATTTATTAAATAGTTAATTTATTTGAAATTAGTTTAACAATTGATAGTTTAATAATTAATGATTTGATATTTGACATTTGTTATGATTGGTAATTTAAAATGATAGAAGAAAGAATTAAAAGTTTTAGTGAGGCATATTATTTACATCCGTTAGATAAAATTCCATCAGAAGAATTAGAATCTGTTTTAACAAAGAGCGATTATTCAAAATTAGAGTTAGATAATGATCGTAAAATATTCACAAAAGAAACCGGGCTTGTGGTGAAAGTTTTAACAAATTTTAGTTTGGCAAGATCAACTCCTGGAAATTTAATTAAAGGGTATTCTTTTAAAGTACATTCAACGTCAACTCAAAAGAATTTTTTAAATTTTTGTGAGCGTGCAATGGAATGGAAAGAATTTCCTAAATATTCTGCAAAAATTATGGCTGGAGCAGGAGGAGTTATGTTTGGGAGTGTGCCTTTATTATCTGCATATTTGACGTCTTTAAGTGTAACTGGTGCTACGTTAGGTGCTGCAGGAATTATGGCTTTGGCAGGAGTTATGTTTGGTAGTTTACCGTTTAGTGCTAATCGTAGTGGTAAACGTTATTTGAACGGACAATTTAATTATCATTCAAATAGTGCTGCAGAAGGAAAACCGGCCATATATCGCGCATTAATATATGATTTGGTGCGGGCAAAAATCATTCAAGATCCAGATGTGATTATTACTTGGTCTAAAAATATTTTTTAATTATTATTGTAGTTAATCATTCAAATAACTGGCTAAATCAGATTTAATTGACATTTAACTCAGTTCCCCTCAGTTTTATTTTATTTTTTTTATTAAATTCTTTCCAAAAATTATATATAATATGATTTAATCTATTGGATTATATGAAGCTTGCAGAGTATGAGGGTAAAAAGCTTTTTGAAAAGCATGGAATTCCTGTACCTAGAGGAGTTGTTCTAACTGAGTTTGATATGCAAGAATTAGGACCCAAACTTAGATTTATTCGTTCTGAAAATATTATTATTAAATCTCAAATTCTTACGGGTGGAAGATTTAAAGCTGGAGCAGTTAAGTTCGCAACAAAAACAACTGCAAGGGAAGTTATTAACACATTATTAGGTAAATCATTTAAAGGTTGCAAAGTTAAAAAAGTTTTAGTTGAAAGAAAACTTAATATTTTAAAAGAACATTATCTTGCAATCACTATTGATCGTTCAAAAAAATGTTTTGTTCTTATTTTTAGTAAAGAGGGTGGTGTTGATATTGAAATACTTGCAAAAACTCAGCCTGAAAAAATTTGTAAAATTTATTTTGATGAGTTTGATCCTAATGCGTTAGAAAAAGCTTGTAAGTATGATGAGTGTAAAGAAATTCTTCATATCGCAAAACAATTATTCTTAGTTATTAAAGAAAATGATGCAACACTTGCAGAAATTAATCCGTTAGTTTATTCGGATGAAGGGTGGTTTGCTGCAGATTCTAAAGTTGTTATTGATGATAATTCTTTGTATCGGCAAGAAGAGTTTCAAAAACAATCTGAAAGTAGTTTGAGCGAAATTGAAAAGACTGCAAAAGAGTATAAAATTAATTATGTTGAATTAGATGGTGATATTGCAGTTATTGGTAATGGTGCAGGACTCGTTATGGCAACACTCGATGTTCTTAATCATTTTGATCTTAAACCTGCGAACTTTTTAGACATTGGTGGTGGTGCGGATGTACGAAAAGTTGGTTTGTGTTTGAATTTGGCATTAGAACATAAAAATTTAAAAGCATTATTCATAAACGTCTTTGGCGGAATAACTCATTGTGATGATGTTGCTAATGGTATTATTGATTATGTTAAAGCTAATAAAATTTCAATTCCTATTGTTACAAGAATGATTGGCACTAATGATGAGTTGGCTAAACAAATCTTGCATAAACATAATTTTGTTGTGGTGGATTCCATGGAAGAAGGAGTTAAAAAAATTAAAGAGTTGATATCATGAAATTTTTAGATTCTAAAACTGGGGAAGTCAAATCTAGAGTTTGGTTTTTTTGGGGCGCATTATACATTTTTTTATTAAGTATTTTTTTATTTGGTGGTGCAAATAAATTAACTTTTATTTCAAAAATAATTATTATTGTTTTAATTTCATTAATGTCTGCTAAATTTAGTTTTAGTAAAGACTTGCCGGTTATTGCAACTATCTTAACAATTTTCACTGCAATTTTTGTTGCGTTTGTTTTAGAAACTAGCGGTCAATTTTGGGGTTTTTTAGTATTGTATTTGGTTGCGTATTATTTATTGCGCGAAGCATTTAAGAGGGGACTGATTGATTTTTGGAGTGATTAATTTAACTCAATTAATTTAAATAATTAATTTAGGACAATCAATCAACTAACTGAATTTCAGGTATAAAAATGAATTTTAAAAATTTAAATTTGTCAAAAGACACAAAAATTATTGTTCAGGGAATAACTGGACATCATGGTAGTTTTCATACTGAGTTAATGAAAGAATATGGAACTCAAATTATTGCGGGAGTAACACCTGGTAAGGGTGGTCAAGTAATTCATGAAATTCCAGTTTATGATTCTGTGGGTGTTGCGCTATCATCAAATCCAAATCATAAAATAACTTGGTCAATTATTTTTGTTCCGGCAAAATTTGCAAAAGATGCGGCATTAGAAGCAATTACCGCAGGACTAAATGTTGTGGTGATAACAGAAAATATTCCTGTTTATGATTCTATAAAAATAATTAATCAAGCAAAGAAAAAAAATCTATTAGTAATTGGTCCTAATTGTCCGGGAATAATTAAACCTGGAGAAATTAAAATGGGTATTATGCCTAGTCACATTTTTAAAAAAGGATCTATTGGATTGGTTAGTAGGAGTGGAACGCTAACTTATGAAATTATTAATCAATTATCTAAACATGATTTAGGTCAAAGTTTAGTTATTGGGATGGGGGGAGATCCTGTTGTTGGTGCTGATTTTATTGATGCACTTAATTTTTTTGAAAAAGATCTGAGTACTAAACAAATTGTTTTGATTGGTGAGATTGGTGGAAATTTAGAAGAACTTGCAGCAGAGCATATTAAAAATAATATTTCAAAACCAGTAGTCGCATATGTTGTTGGAGTTTCAGCACCTCAAGGAAAAAAAATGGGTCATGCGGGAGCAATTATTTCTGGTAGTTCTGGAACTGCAAAATCAAAAATAGAATCACTTAAATCAGTTGGTGTTAAAGTGGCATCAATTCCAAGTGAAATTGTTAGTTTGCTAAAATAATTTTATTCATTAATTCTTTTAACCTGTTCATATTATTATGTTTGTGATTAGAAAACTTTATTTATATTGTGTGTGAATAAATAGATAATTATGTTTAAAAATATTTGTAAAAAAATTTAAAAATTTATTTATGTTTTTTTCCAAAATTTAATTAAAAAATTAATTAACATGAAGGAATATCATAAATTTGTTTTTCAAAGTAATTAAAGCACAAGTCAAATACTTCTTCGTATACTGGGCAGGTTTCTTCAGTTAAATAGATGTTATTATTCCATGCGTATTTTGAAGGCAGTAAAAAGTATGCGCTATTAAATTCACTTTTTAAATTACTACAAGTAAAGTCTTCCATTGAGTCAACAAAGTCTGTAGGTGTTTCATATCTAAATACGAAATCCTGTTCATATTTGTCTCCGCAATAATCTGTAGTTGCGCTAACTTCCCAATTTGAGTTTTCTTTATCAGAATCAAATGAATGAACAATTCCATTTTCTCCGTAGTATTCAAAACAAAGTTCTGCACCATCATTAATTGCGTTTCCAATTTGACTTTCTGCTAATACTTCACTTAACCATTCACTCATTTCTTCTTCATCAACATCGGATACAATTCCTAGTGTTGATTTAAAATCTATGATTTCTTCTGTTAAATTATCAATATCAGTTTCACCCATTTCAATTGCTTGTATTTTATTTTGAATTTGAGCAAAAATTTGTTGTAATTCAGATAATATTTCTTCTGTGTACTCTGTTGTTTCAAATGCATTTTGTGAAGTTTCTAAAATTTCTTCAACTTGATCCCAGTTTGAACTTATGATGGATGTGATTTCATCCATTTCATTTTCAAAGTATTGTTCTTGTTCTGGACTCATTTGACTTTTTGGAACACTATCAAATTCATCTTCTAAATTTTCCCATTTGTCTTCTAAATCTGAATCAAGGTAGTTCATTAAATTTTCAAGATAATCATTAATATTATCTTTTAATTCTTCAATTTCTTCTGCTAATTCTTGATTTGGTAAAACTGCAAGGTTTAATTCAGTCATTGTTTCTTGAATTTGATCTTCGATTGATTCAATAATATTTTCGAGTTGATTAAGATTTGATTCAATCATGTTCAACTGATTTTCTAAAGCAGATCCACTCATAGTTTCAACTGCAGTATCATATGAGTCTTCCATATTTTCAAGTCTTCCGCCAGTAAGTTCTCCTAATTCATCAATGTCATTAATTTTTTCTTCAAAGTAATTTTGTTCATCTTCAGTTAATTGATCTTTTACTGATTCGTAAGCTTGTGTTAATTCCATGTATTCGTCGTGTGCATCTTCTAATTCTTCAGCTAACCAATTAATAAATTCCGATGTATTTTCAGAGTTTGATTCTTCTACAACTTCAGTTACTTCATTTTCTAAAACATAGTCTTCTAAATCATCTTTAACATTTTCAATTTCGTTCATTAAATCTTCTATTTGTGATTTTATGTCTTCCATTTCTTCTTCAAAACTTTCTACGTCTGATGCTGAAAATGTTTCGCCAAGATCAGTTATTGCAGCTTCTGTTATGTCTTCTTCTAAGTCATCTAAATAGTCATCAATTTCTTCTCCGTCTTCACCGATGTTTTGAATTTGAGTGTTAAAGTATACTTTCGCATCATAACTCATATCTGATTCGTGTTCTGAAAATAAGTTTTCTAATTCAATGTATGAATCTTCAGCATTTTCGAGGTCATTAGTTAAAACTTCTAACCAGCCGTTTGCGATAGCAAGAACTTGATCTAGTGAATATTCTTCTTCTACTGATTCTTCTTCAACTACGTCGGGTGTACAAGGATAAACTAATTTGATATCATAGTCATCATAACTAGGGTCAGATGTACTTTCAAAATAATACTTAACTCCTTCAAAATTAAATGTGAAAATTGAAGCTAGTTTAGTTGATCGTTCGATTGTGCTACTTCCAACTTTAAACTGAGCCATTGGATTAGTATTTTCTAAATCATCTGAACCTTTGTAAGTAAACATATGTTGGTTTAGTTGGAAATTGTCATCTTCTGAAATTACTTGATTACAATTAATTTTATCACATGGATAGATTGCTTGTATATCATAATCATCTTCTGAAATATCTCCAACACTTTTGAATCCATAAGTTAATCCTTCATGTTTAATTGTAAATACTGAAACTAAATTAGCATTTCTTTCGATGGTGTCACCAGTTTCTAAATTTTTGATTTGAACTGTTTCTGATTCGACCATGTTAAGTGGAGTCAAGTCAAAGTCATTTGAACTTTTGTATTCGAATTGGGTATTTCCTAAAACAAATACGTCATCTTCTTCAATAATATCAACACAGGATGTTTGTTCAAAAACTTCTTCGACTGCTTCTAAATTGTTAATAATATCTGATAAATCATCAGTTGTTTCTTCAATGTCATCTTGAATTTTTTCAATACTTTCTTCAATGTTTTCTAATGAAATTTCCATTGCTTGAGAGTCATAATCATCAGATTCGACAATATTTTTTAAATTGTAAATCGCACTATCTAATGCTTCTCCCTTATTACCAATAATTGCTAATTCTTCGTTAAAGTATTCTGAATCTTCTTGATTAAGCATTGATTCATATTCATTAAATAATTCTTCTAAATCTTCATAATTATCTTCTGCTTTGTCTAATTCATTTTCTAATTCATTTAACCATTGAGTAAAATATTCTTGTTCTGTTTGAACTTCTTCTACTGTTTCTTCTACTGGTTCTTCTACTGCTTCTTCAACTACTTCTTCTACTGGTTCTTCTAATTCGTCTTCAACAACTTCTTCTTCTACAGGAGTTCCATTTTGAGTATTAACGTCAAATCCGTAAGAAAAATAGTTATTGTTTTCATTAGTTTCTGCGTATTTGTTATTAGGATCAATTTCAATCTCAACATAATAACTTCCAGCTTCTAATTGTCCAAAGTGAATTCCCCAATCTTGAGTTTCTGAAAAGAATGGTAGTGATTTTAACCATTGAATTTTTTCACCGTTTAAGTAAACATTAACGGGCACTGTTAAGTATTTAATTTGTTTTGGTGTTTGATGGGTTTTAAATCTTACTGCTGAATTTGAATTTTCATAAAGTAAGCCAGTTACATATCCGTTATCTATTGATAAATCTGCATTTAAAATAATTGAAATAGGGACTTCCTCTTCAACTTCTGTTTCTTCCTCAACTTCAACTTCTTCCTCTGTCTCAACAACAGGATTTTCTTCTAAATCTGAAATGAAATCTTGTAAATTTTCAAGTACATCGTCAATTTCTTCTTGTAAATCAACAATATCGACTTCAAGTGATTCCATTGATTCTTCAACTTCGCCTAAGTCATCAACAATATTTTCAGAAATTATTTCACTATCAGCTAAATTTTCTAATTCATCTTCTAAGTTAGATAATTGTACTGCTGTGTTTTCTCCGAAATTATCTATGATTTCAATTTTGTTATTGAAGTATTGTTTTGTACTAAGAGCCATATCTGATTCGTGATTGTCAAATAAATTTGTTAATTCGATATAATCATCTTCTGCATCTTCTAGTGCATTTTCGAGCATTTCAAGCCATGTATTTAATTGATCTACATATGCTTCTAGCTCTTCTTCATTCACGTTTTCTTCATTAAAATAATCAAATAATTCAGAATAAATATCTTCAATTTCGTCTTCAATTTCGACTATATCTCCAGATACTTTGTCAAGTTCTGAAATTAATCTTGATAAGTGAATGTTTAAATTATTCATGTTTGTTTCTGTTTCTATGAGGTTAGAATAAAAGTCTTCTAATTCATCAATTCTAGAATCAATTCCTTCGCCAGTTTCTGCGATTTCTTCAATTAAATTACTTACATATTGTGAATCTTCGTTTGATAATTCTGATTCGTGATCGTCAAATAAATCTGTTAATTTATCGTAGTTGTCTTCTGCAGCATCAATTTCATCATTTACATCTTCGAATTTATTTTCAACTTCAATTTGTAATGGTGAAATTTCTTCAGCAACTTCTTCAGTTACTTCTTCAGTTACTGCTTCTTCAATTTCTTCTTCAACAATTTCTTCTGCTTCTTCAGCATAAAATGTTAAGTATTGATAATTATTATCGTTTGTAGCTTCGCTAAAACTTAATGTTTCAACTGATAAAATAACATCATATTCTCCTTCAAAAGGAATTTTAATTGGCATTTGATGTTGTGTTATTTGATTAGGAGTTAAAGAGACAAATTTTTGTTGGTTTTTTGTGCTAACAATTTGATTGTTAACTATAACATCATAACTAACTTTAACGTATCCTTGTGCAATTCCATCTCCAATATTTTTCAAAGTATATTTCATTTGAATTATGCTTCCAGGAGTTGGATTTGAATCACTTAAGAAAACTGAGTCAAAAACCAGATCTGATAATTGTTGATTTGGTTGATTATCAGTTGCAATTGCTGTGCCGATTATGGACACACAGTATATTAATAGAACAAACATTAAAATGCTTTTTTTGAATATATTATTCATTTTTGAAGACCTCCAATTTAGATACTACTGATTAATAATAACGTAATAATTACTCCGAATAAGTGGTACTATTTAAATCTTTCGTATAGAATTGAATATGACAATGTTTTTAAACGGCAAAGTTATTGCTGAGATTATGGCTTGGGGAGTTAATAAGTGGCTTGAATTGGCATTTTTGGCTGCAGCTGCAGTTATTTGTTCTGGTTGTAGTTCTGCTGCTCAAAATACGGGTTCTACTGTTTTGGAAGAAAGATTGGTTGAAACTAAAAAAAAGCCAGTTAAATCTAGTTTGGCGTCCAAACATTTAAAAAATCCAGTTTTAACTGAGGTATTTGGGCTAGAATATGTAGTTCAAACAAAAGAGCAAGGTGTTGCAGATTTTATGGTATTTTTGCAAAATATTTTCAAAACAAAAGATATTTCGAATACTTATCTTGATCATGCTCTTTGGACTTACGAAGCTCCAGGTTTAGTTTCGTTTAACCTTGATTTTGCAGGACCTTATGTTTGCGATCAAGTTCTGAATGATTTTGGGTTGGAAGAAGAAATTGTTGGTACTGAATTATTTCCTGTTTATTTAGGTTCGTTTGATTCTATTAAAAATTACTCAATCACTAATCGTGCACGTCCTTGGATTTATGCGATAGATGACTTAGTTCAAGAGCAAGGAAAATCAACTATGTTCAAATTAAGTGAAGCCTATATATTAATGGGGAGAAATAATTCTCAAATTGGGAGGGTTGAAGCATTTCATGCATATCTTGCATTAGAAAATGCATTGGCAAAAATGCCTGATTTGGTCCATTCAAAAGTTCCAGCGCCATTTAAGTCTGAGTGGATGAAACTTCATGAATTAAAAATTGATCCTGCATTATATTCTACTTATTATGGCTTCTTTGAAAAAGTTCTTGATTCGGCAGATCCATCAGAACCTCAAATAATTCCTGGATGTTGAAATATTTGACTAAAGTTTAGTTAAACTGTTGTGTTAAATAATTTCCAAAAACTGTTTCATATATTTTTTTAATTTCTGCCATTTTTTTTAATTGTGGTGTTAAATTGTCTGTATCTAAATTACCTTTGATGATCACGCCTGCATTTATAATTTCCACATCTCGAGCATGCCATTTTCCGTCTTCATCTTGTTCAAATTCCACATCGCCTGATCCTTTACTTCTTAAATTTGCGCTAAAAAAATAAGTTGCTCCATCTTGGGTTCTGGTTACGCCTAAGTTTGTGTATTTTTTAAAACCAGTTTCTGTTTTTCTAAATTTAGTTGGATCTTGTTCGTATTCTCTTAATAGTGAGTTGCAAGCATCTTCTAAGTCTAAGGTGGGACAGTTTTGTTTTTTTAGTTTTTCATCAACTTCTCGAGATCTTTGATAAATTTCTTCGTTTGTTACTTTTTGAGAAATTCCGGGGTCTAAATGTTCATTTATTGGTCCGATTAAGTAATTTACATGAGGGGGGGTTAATCGTGCTTGTGAATTTGAGGGGTAAGTATGATTATAACCAATTGCTAATCTAGTGAGTCCAAATTCGTCTATTACTTCTGGTCTGATTTTTGGATTTCCTGCTAGGTCTTTTTCGATTACTTGTTGCCAACCAGGTGGCAAGTTTGCGTGGTACAGTCCTGCTTTTTCTTCTAATATTGTCATTCCTAAGTCTTCTAAGTCTTGTCTTGTGACTTTTTCGAATCTGCCGTTTGAATATTTTTGAATATTTTTTGGGATTATTGTTATTTTTTCTTCCATCTTTTTAGCCTCTTATTTTTGTATTTTTTTTTAATAATTAGTTAAAAAATGAGCATTTATTTAAATTTTAGTGTAAACTTACTACCTTCGAGTGACTACAAAAACGAAAGATTTATATATAAACTCGATTTTTCTTTAATAAAGTAATCAAAAGCTTTTTAAACTAAGATTTTTATAATAACTTTTAAGCCGTCTAGAGCTTAAAAAGAAGGTTCAAAACAATGTTAGGATTCGGAGACATACTATTATACGTTGCATCGTACTTTGGACTATTCACTTCTATCTTTTTTATATTTACATTAGTTGAAAATTGGAATAATCTTTCAGCTCCAAAATTACCGAAAAAATTACCTAAAGTTAGTATTATGGTTCCAGCATGTAATGAAGAATTCACACTTTCTAAAACTGTTAAGTCATTATTAGAACTTGATTGGCCAAAAACTAAATTGGAAATTTTAATTATTGATGATGGTAGTGTTGATAAAACATATGAGATCGCACAAGAATGGGCAAAAACAGATCCTAGAGTAAGAGCGTTCACAAAACCTAATGGTGGAAAAGGAACTGCTCTGAATTTCGCATTAGATTATGTGACTGGTGAAGTTGTTGGTTGTCTTGATGCAGATAGTTTTGTCGAGCCTGATTGTTTAAAAAAAATGATTGGATTTTTTAATAATCCTAAAGTGGGTGCAGTGACACCGTCTTTGAAATGTACTATTCCAAAAACACTTTGGCAACGTATTCAAGTTATTGAATTTTTACTTGGTGTTTATTTAAGAAAAGTTTTTTCATTTCTAGGTTCCATTCATGTAACTCCTGGACCATTTACTTTATTCAAAAAATCTTTCTTTGATAAGTATGGTGGATATGATGAGTCAACAGTTACAGAAGATATTGAGATTTCATTAAGATTACAAACTCATGATTATATTATTGAAAATGCAGTTGATGCAAATGTTTATGCAGTTGCAATGCCAACATTTTTAACTATGCGTAAACAACGTGTTAGGTGGTATCGTGGATTCTTAGATAACATGTTAAATTACAAACATTTGTTTAGTGCAAAATATGGTAACTTAGGATTATTTATTTTACCGAGTGCATTTTTTTCAGTAATTTTAGCAATGGTAGTTACTGGATATGCAATCTTTAATTTTACTGATATGTGGATTTCAAGATTTATAAATTTGTATAATGTTAATTTTGATATTTGGAAACTTAAGTGGTTTCAGACTGATCTTTTTTATATGAATCAATCAGCTATGTTGTGGATTGGTTTACTTTCCTTAGCAATAGGTATTGCAGTTATGATTATAGTTAAACAAATGAGTAGTGAGAAGCAAAATATTGCGGGTAATTATGTTTTATTTATTGCGTTATATCTTCCATTATTTTCTTACTGGTGGCTTGAATCGCTTTATTGTAAGGCAACTAAGGGCGATGTTGTTTGGAGAGGTAGGAAGAGAGAAGATATTGAGATTGAAAATACTGTTCTTAGAGGATAAGTCCTTTTCAAAAAACATTCATTAAAAGTTATTATAGTTAGGTGAAGTGAGTTAAATGAGTTTAAAACGAAGAAATTTACAAACATCGAAATTATTGGCAGTACTAGCAGTTACAACTCTGATTTTTGTTGGAGGTATTATTTTGGGTAATTATTTTGCAGGTCAAAAACTTACTGAGTTAGGTTACTTGGGTCAGGAATTAAGAACTGATACTTTAGCAATCGAAATTCAATATGATTTAGCAGAAGCAAATCCTTGCGGTAATATGCCAAACACTCCTCTAGCAGATCAACTTTACGAACTTGCAACTAAACTAGATTATATGGAAAATCGTCTTGGTGAAGATAATCAAGATGTTATCGATTTAAAAGAATATTACATGATGTTAGAATTAAGACATTGGATGTTTAATAAAAAAATCAATGAAGAGTGTGGCGAATCTAGATCTTTAATATTATATTTTTACTCTAATCAAAAAGATTGTCCTGAATGTAGTCAACAAGGGTTTATATTAACTTGGCTTCGACATAATTATCCTGAAAACGTGTTAGTTTACGCATTTGATTATGATATTGAAAACCCTGCACTTGATACTGTAAAAAATATGTATGGTGTGACTGGCTCTCCTGCATTAGTTATTAATTCAGACACATTTAATGGTTTTGTGTCTAAAGCAGAATTAGAACAAGTGGTAAAAGATCATATTATTGTGGCAAAAGATGCGCAGTTAAAAAAAGATGCAAAAAACCAAACGAGTATAACTCAAGATTTAATTAATCAATCAGTTCCTGATTATGATCCTGTTTACAATCCTGATTTAACTAATAATTCTGATAACAATTCAAATGAGTCTTTGGATGAATTAAATAAAGTTAAAGAGTTAGTGGCAGTTGCATTAGAAATTGATGGATTAGAAAATGAATCAAACTCTACTGCTGACAATAAATCAATTGCTAGCGTTGAATAAATCTGTGTCTTGAAGTCGTAAATGTTCTGCGTTTAAATCGTTCAAATCATAAACTAAAATTGTACTAAAATACTTCTTTATATCTTTTATATTATTCTATTAATTCTTTATACAAAACATTTATATTCTTAATAATATGTACTTATATCATAAAATTTCGTGGGTGATTTTTATGAAAACAGGTATTAAGGTATGTGATGCGATGAATCGGGTGCCTATTAGTTTGGAGTCATCGGCGTCTATTCGTGAATGTGCAAAACTTATGGCTGACAAAAGATTAAGTAGTATTGTAATAGTTGAAAAAAGAAAAAGCATTGGTCTTGTAACTGAAAAAAATATTGTACTTTATGCCGTAGCTCTTGATTTCGATTTAGACAAAACGCCAGTTAAAGATATAATTCGTTCTAATCTTATAGTGGTCGCACCTGAACGCGATATTTATGGCGCTCTTGAATTAATGCGAGATAATAACATTAATCATTTGCCTGTTGTTGATAATAAAAAAATGGTTGGATTCATTACTAGCAAAGATATTCTTAGACTTGCACCGCATTTGTTTGATTATTATTCTGAAATGATTCCTATAAAAAGAAGACTTTGGTAATTTTTTTATAATTATTTCAAAGTGTATGTTGCGCGTATTGCTCCTTTTAAAAATTGTATCATGCTTCCCATATAATATAAATACTTGATATCTTTATTTCGTGGAGAATATAATTGTAGAAGTTTATTTCTAGTTTTTTGTAGTTTTTCAAAAAATTCTTTTATTTCTTCATAACTAATTTGTTTGGTAAATATTATTTTATTAAATTCTTTTATTCTTTTATTTATTTCTTCTAATACTTTAATTGTAGAATCTTGCATTTTATTTTTTTGATCTAAATAAAAATTTATTATTCCTTTATTGGTGTCACCTATATTTTCTATTCTTTCGAGGAGAAAAAAGTAAAATTGAATTTTGCCATGATATTCTTGACTTTTTTTGTTAAGTTGTCTTTCGCAAAAAAATACTAGTTTGTTTAAGTCTTTATCTTTTGCAATTAATCTTTTTAAATAAGATCGATCATCTTCTTTCAAAGCTTTTATTGTTTCATCAGTTATGGTTGAAAGAGTATGCAAGCTTCGCTCTAATGTTTTTTCAAATTTTTCAATTCCTTCTTTGGTAACATCGCAAATTTTGCATTTTGTTTTTGTTTGTTCGAATATTTCAAATCCTATTAATTCTTTTTCAACAACGTTTCGGATAAGATCAAGTGTTTCAATTTTTTCAAATCGAATTAAGATTTCATT
Organism: Candidatus Woesearchaeota archaeon; assembly: GCA_018675335.1. Classification (NCBI taxonomy): domain Archaea; kingdom Nanobdellati; phylum Candidatus Woesearchaeota; species Candidatus Woesearchaeota archaeon. The sequence goes on along the minus strand of JABGYH010000003.1, from coordinate 125,867 downwards.
AAGTCCTAGTTTGTATTTTTCTGCTATGATTTTTTGAAGTATGAAATCAATATTTTTCGCATTGATGGTTGTAGTTTCATCTTTGAGTTCTTTTGAACTAATTAGTATTTTATTATCTATTATTTCGAGATTGATTTTTAGATTATTTTCTAGATCGTTATTTTTTATCCATTGAATTGGAAGAGTAGTTGTAAATGAGCGGTTTTTGTCATTACCTTGTTTTACTAATTTTCGTTCCATGTGTGGTGTGGTGCGTACAGTTTATTTAAATTTTTCTAATTAATATTGGAGAATATAATTAATATTGGATTATATTATTATCCTGTTAAGCTCAATTATATCTATTCAGGCAGTTGATTTGAAGTCTGAATGGAGAAGTAAAAATGTATGAACAAAAAAATAATGATGAAAAAAGACCGTTAATTTTGGTGACTAACGATGATGGTTACGATGCTCCAGGAATTTTAGCATTGGCAAAAGAAGCACAAAATTATGGTGATGTTGTGATAATTGCACCCAAACAATACCAATCTGCGATGGGCAGGGCAATTACTCTGCGAAAACCTATGACTGTTGATGAGACTTATTTAGGGGGAAATCAAGATCAAACATCTATTAGGGCATTTATTGTTGATGGAACTCCTGCAAGTTGCGTTATAATGGGTCTTGAAACAATTCTGAATAGAACTCCTGATTTAGTTGTGTCTGGAATTAATAATGGTGAGAATTTGGCTGCAACTGCAACTATGAGTGGAACTTTGGGTGCTGCAATTGAAGCTGCAACTTATGGTATTCCTGCAATTGCAGTTTCTCTTCAAAGGCCAGTTATGTATCCGAGGGATCAAGTTGATTTTACAACTGCTGCCAAAATTACGGGGGGGTTAATCGAAGAAAGTTTAAAAAATTCTGGTAAGTATGGTTTAGTAAACGTAAACATTCCTTTTGATGCCACAGAAACAACTGAAACTGTCGATACATTTCAAAGTAAACAGAAATTACATATTCCTAAAGTAACTCAAAAAGAAGGTGCTTATTTTATTGATTTGGGTAGGGATTACACAAAACTTGAACCTAATTCTGATGCAGATGTTGTTTTAAATCAAAAGAAAGTATCTGTCATGAATATGGATTATGTTTTTCAAATAAAATAATTTTTTCTTTTTTATTAATTTTTTTTTATTAGAATTATATTTGTAATGGGTGTTGAAATTAATTTTTATGCATTTCTTTTTTTCTTACCATAAATAAAAACATATTGCCAAGCAAATCCTTGTTTTCTTACAACTTGAATATCAAATCCGCAATCTTCAAATAATTTGAATACTTTTTGATCATCTCCAATCCAATCAATGTTGGGGATGATATCAAAGAATTTATCAAAATCTACAAAAACAATTTTTCCATCTTTTCTTAAACGACGATTAAGATGTTTAAGTACTGTTCGAACTTTTTGTGTGTATCCAAGTGCACCAACACTAATTACTGAATCAACTGGGGATGGTACGCTATGATGTACTTTATCATAATGTGGATCGTGAATTGTGATAACATGATCGTGTCCTGCACTATCAAATCTTTTTCTAGCAATTTTAAGATTTTTTTTAGAAATATCGACTGCAAATACTTTTCCTTTTTTTCCAACAAGATTTGCAAGAGTCATGGTGACGGTTCCAACTCCACAACCATATTCTAAAACTCTTTTTCCTTTTACGTCTCCAAGTAAAGTTAGTATTTCATTTTGTCTACGTTTAGGGAATGCCAAATTTTCGGTCCACAGTGCGAAGTATGCAAGTAGATCATTAACTATCATTATTGCGTGAGGATCATAATACATTTCAATTAAAAAATAAATTGGTATTCCTATCGCAACAAAAGACAGTCCTAATTTTAATATTCCAAAAGATCCGTGTTCTACAAATAGCCAAGTTCCAATAAGTCCTAAACTAAAAATGATTAAGGCGACTGAACCAGATTTTCCAAATGGCATTTTAAATGGTCGAGGAGTATCTGGTTGTTTGTATCTTAAAATAATTAAACTTAATGCGACTGCTGAGTAAAGTAGTAGTGCCATTGGTAATAATAGTACTAGTAATAATTGATATGATCCAAATCCTACAACGACAAGTATTGATGTGAGAATTGTCTGAAAAATGATTGCTTTGTATGGTGTGTTGTAAACTGGATGTATTGATTTAAATTGTGGGGGAAATAATTTATCTCGAGTTAATGCCATGATAAGTCGAGGTGCTGAAACAATCCAGCCTGCAACTGATCCAATTATTGATAAGTAAACAAGTATTGTAAATATGCTATTTCCGATTGAACCAAAATGTACTGATGCTAAGTCTGAAAGTGGAGTTGTTGATGCTCCAAATATTTTCCAATTTATTGCGCCAAGTGAAGATATTACAAATAATAAACAAATGATTGCGATAATTACTGTTCCGCCAATAAGTGCGCGAGGCATTACTTTTTCTGGATTTTTTGTTTCTTCCGCAAGGAACGTTGCAGTTTCCCATCCGAAGAATGTTTCTGCAATAAAGAAAATTGTTATGAATAATGTTGAGATTGGGAACACGAACATTGGATCAAAATTTCCTGGATTAAATTTTAACAAGTTTGGAACAATTAATGCAAGTAATGTTCCAATAGTTATTAATGCAAATGTAACTAACATAACAGCACTCGTTTTCATTCCTTTGTATGCAATAAAATTAAAAATAAATATGAACAATAAACAAATTGATAATTTAACTATTGTTGCAGGTATTGGTAATAAGTATTGTATTGCGCCAACTATTAGCATGGCAATGGTTATATTTCCTGCAAGAATTGTTACCCACCCAATTATGAATGAGGGAAATCTTCCAAATGCTTGTTTGCAAAATTCATAAACTCCTCCTGCTTTTGGAAACATGCTGCATAGTTCTGCAAATACCATTGAGAAATATATTGCAATAAATGATAATATTAACCAAGAAAATAGTGATGCAGGTCCTGCATTTTTTGCACCGAGGGCAGGTAAGAAAAATATTCCTGTACCCATTATTGAATTTATGGTTATTAGAAGTATTACTGGAAAACTAAGTACTTTCTTTAATTCTGCCATTATTATTAATACTATTTATAAATACATTATATAAATGATTGCGAGTATTTTCGAGTGGTACTCTAAATGTGTGGTTGATATTTTTTTAAGAATAAATAAAATAAATTTTAGTGCTTGTTTAAATTAAACATTTTTCAAATTTATTTTTTGGATTTGTCTTTAGAATTATTTTTAGTAATTATTTCCATGTGTGGATATGCTACTTCAATATTTTTTTCATTTTGTATTGCATCAAGAAATAAAATATTAATTTCTGTTCTGTTTTTTTTGATTTCATCATATGGGCAAGTAAATTGTGCGATTAATTGTATTGCGGAATCTAGCATTTCAATTCTTATGTTTGGAATAAATTCTTCTTCTATTTGTTTGAGTTCTTGAGTTAGTTGTTCTGTTTCTTTTTTCAAACGTTCAAGTTCTTGATTTTCTGTTTTTTCTTCTTTTTTAGCAGGTTTATTTGTTTTTATCCATTTGTTAATAAAACCATTAAGATCCTTTTTTTGTTTAGTTATTTTTTTAATATATTTTCGTTTATTTTTTGTTACTTGTTTTAATATTATTTCTTTCAATAATTTAATTGCTTTATGATAATCACTTTCATAGGTTATTGAGATAGATAATTCATTGACAATATAGTTACTTTCTTTGGTGTAGTTGGAAATATCTGAGGTTAAAGCTAATTCATTTGGGAATGAAATAATTTTTCCACTTACAACATCTGAATTTTCTAAAAGACCATCTAACATGGTATTCATTACTTGAATTTCTTTAACATCCCCAACAATCCCATTTATTTTAATTCTGTCACCTTCAGAATATATGTTTTTCATAATTATGGTTAGCCATCCAACAAAATTCAAAATGGGTTTTTGTAGTGCAAAAGTAAGTCCAAAGCCTATTAATCCTAATGATGCTAGGAGTGCTGTGATGTTGCCTATAAAAATTGAGAGAGTTATAATTACAAATACAGTCCATAAACTAAAATTAATAAGTTTTTGTAATCTAGTATATTTTTCTGCGCTATTCAGTTGTTTCATTATTTTCTTTAAGATTTTTCCAAGAATTATACTTTGAATTATCTTAAATAATATGAATAAAAGAATGATTGTTGCAATTTTTTTAATATATACTTGTGCGATTAGCATAATTGCAGAATAGTTTCCTATTAATATGGAAATACAGTAGTCTTTACAAGCTAACCAAGCATAGCACCCAAAAATAAGTCCTAATAGTATAATAACTAGTCCAGTTATCCAATAACTTGTTTTCATACCAAATTTCATATTTTTTTAAATATTTTTAAGTTAAATATAAACCTTTCTTTATGATTTAATCATAGAATTTGCGTTGTCACAACCTAAATAACTTTTTTTGAGTTGCTTTGACTATTTTAAAATATTTCAAAAAGTTTATATAATTTTAATAAGAACTGGTTGTGTCATGATGATTCCGAATATGGTAGTTCCAAATAAATTAAAACCAGGTGATGAAATTAGAATTATTGCGCCTGCAAGAAGTTTAGCTTTACTTTCAGATGATTTAATTTCATTGGCAAAGAAAAATTTTGAAAGACAAGGGTTTAAACTATCGTTCTCTAAAAATTGTAGGGAAAAAGATATGTTTATTTCCTCTTCAATTAAGAGCAGAGTGGATGATTTGCATGATGCATTTTCAGATAAAAATGTGAAAGCAATTTTTACTGTAATTGGGGGTTTTAATTCTAACCAAATATTAAAATATCTTGATTATGATTTAATTAAAAATAATCCAAAAATTCTTTGTGGTTACTCAGATATTACTGCAATATCAAATGCTATAACTGCAAAAACTGGATTAATAACTTATTCAGGTCTTCATTTTTCTACGTGGGGGATGAAAAAAGAATTTGAATATAATTTAGACTATTTCAAAAAATGTTTGATGGAAGAAGTTGAATTTGAGGTTAAAACATCAAAGACTTGGTCTGATGATCCTTGGTATATAGATCAAGAAACTAGAAACATTATTAAAAATAAAGATTTCATTATTTTAAATAAGGGTACTGCAAAAGGAACAATTTTTGGAGGAAATCTTTGCACGTTTAATTTGTTGCAAGGAACTGAATTTATGCCTGATCTTTCTGATTCAATATTATTTTTAGAAGATGATGAAGAATCAAAACCGCATGCTTTTGATCGAGATTTACAATCGTTAATTCACCAACCAAATTTTGATAAGGTTAAAGGAATTGTTATTGGACGGTTTCAAGAAGGAAGTGAAATGACTTTAGAAAAATTAAAATATATTATTGAGTCAAAAGAAGAATTAAAAAACATCCCGATTATTGCGAATGTAGATTTTGGTCATACTAATCCGTTAATTACTTTTCCTATTGGTGGAACTGCAACGTTAAACGTTGATGAGACCGTTGAATTAAAGATCATTAAACATTAAAACTCAATCCTGAGTGTGATATTAAGTTTAACTTAATTTTTTTCTTAATTTTATTGCAGTGTTATTTATCCAATTAATCTCTTTGAAGATTGATAAAAGTTATAAATCATGAAATATATATTGTTAATATGGAGTTTCAAGATAAAGAATTCGAATCAAAAACGTTTCAGACAAAAAATTTCACAGATAAATCTTTTAAAAATTCTAGTTTTGTTGATTGTGTATTCGAAGAGTGTAATTTATCTAATGTCAATTTAGAAAATACTAAAATTCAAAATTGTAGTTTTAAAAATTGTAAAATTTTAGGGTTGAACTTTTCTATTTGTGCAAAATTTTTATTTAGTTTTACATTCGAACATTGTTTGATATCAATGTCTGATTTTTCTGATTTAAATTTAAAAGATACTTTATTTTCCAGTTGCCAAATATTAGATTGTAATTTTATCAAAACCAATTTGACTAATGCCCAATTTGAAGAATCAAATCTTAAAGGAAGTCAATTTGAAGAATCAAATTTAAGTTTTGCATCATTTAAAACTGCTAAAAATTATAGTATAAATCCTAATAAAAATATGATTAAAAAAACAGTTTTCTCAATTCCTGAAGTAATTGGCTTGTTAGATAGTTTTGACATAGAACTAGATTAATAAAACATTTATATATTTGAATTTTTTAAAGTTTAGATATGGTGCTTGATTATTCAGTTCCGTTAATTGTGGTAGTAGGAATTTTAGTTTTATTTTTTTTCCCAGAACCAGAAACAAATTTCATCGCATATGTTGGAACTGCGTTATTTTTTACATTATTAACTGTTTTTTTAATATTTTGGCAAAAAAGAAAAAAATGATATTTTAATTAATTTTTACTTGATTTTTTCTGGTTATATCCTAGTATTAAGTAGGATATTCCAATAATCATGGGGATAAACATAGGTCCGGGTAGTCCTTCTTTTAGAATTATAAATCCAATGATTGTTGCAAGAGTTATTGGGATTACAATTAAGTATCCTCCTATTTTTTCCCATTTCCAGCCAAGGCCGAGCCCTATAAACATTAAAGGAAAAGTAAAAAGCCAAAGATTGTCAAAAAGACTGTTGTTGGGATTTGCGAAAGGAAGTGGGTTGCCATACCCAAAATAAAATGGTAAGCCAAGTAATAATGTTGCTGCAGCAATAATTCTTGTAGTCCATTTAATTATTGTTAAATATTTTTTTGGAATATTCATTTTATTGCTCTTGAAGTTATTATTTTTCACAAACAAAAAACACAGGGGGGTGGGTTCTTACATCTTTTTTAGAAATTTGTAAATCTCCATTATATTCGATTAATTTAAATCCTGCTTTTCGTATTTCAAAAATAACTTCTCTAATTGACGGTATGTGAATGTATTGTTTAGTCATATACGTTTTTTGTGAATCATTTGTTTCTCTTTCAAAAAATCGGTCTCCATAATCTAGTTCATCTAATTTGAATCCCCATAATGTTCCGAAATGAAATTTAAGCCATTGTTTGACCCAGAACCAACCATAGGTTCCAGTAACAACTCTTGGGTGTGCTGTAAAAATAAATTTACCTTTTGGTTTTAAAACTCTTTTAATTTCAAGAAGTGCTTTAAACCTATTCGCGTTTCCAGGTATTTGTGTCCAACCTTGATTTGAAAACAACGCATAATCAAAAGAATTATCTTTAAATTTCAAGGAGGTAGCATCTCCAACTTCATATTTTATTTTCAATTTTTTTTGTTTGGCAATTAATTTAGCATTTTTAATCATTTCAGGAACAAAATCAATTCCGAGTATGCCAAATCCTTCTTTAAACAAAGGAATTGTTGTTCTGCCTGTGCCGCAACCAATATCTAATAGTTTGGATTTTTTGTTAACAAAATATTTTTTAAAAAAATGTTTTTCAGAAATCCATAATCCTTCTTTTGCTTTTTTGATGTAGCATTCTTGCGCGTTTTTTCCTGCAAATTCTTCATAGACTAGTTTTGTTAGTTTTGTTTTCATTTTGTAATCATCCTTAAAATTTCTTTTTTATTTCGTTTAAACGAATTTTCGCCTTTCAAAATTATTTCTTTGAATTTTGTTTTTGGTTCAATTACGTGATATTTTCCAACATTTGGTTTGATTAAAATATATTTTTCCTTTTTTATTTTTTCTAAATTTAATTTGTTAATTTGATTTTGCATGAGTCTAACACTTGTTTCGAGTAGTTGCACCATATTAGTTTTTTCATTGTTAATTTTTTCTGGTGGGGAGACATCCACGAGTATTATTTTATTTATTGATTTGGGTAAGTGAGCAAATGGCAGGTTATTTATGATTCCTCCATCTGAATAAAATTTACTGCCAATTTTTACTGGTTGGAATAGTACTGGAAATGAAATGCTTGCGCGAATAGCTTTAATTAAACTACCTTCGCTAAACACTTTTTCAGTGCCTGTTGAAAAATCGGTTGCATTTATGGTTAGTGGAATTTTTAATTCACTAAATTTTGTAATTCCTATGAACTCTTCAATTTTTTTTTGTATTTTTTCAGCTTTTGAAAATCCTTTAATTGTTGGTGAGATATCCATAAGATCATATGTTCTTGTGTCTAGAATAAACTTTTCAATGTCTGTTGCACTTTTTCCTGCAGCATAAAATGTTCCGATAATACTTCCCATGCTACATCCAGATATTGCTGAAATTGGTATTTGTGCTTTTTCAAGTTGTTTAAGAAATCCTACGTGAGCAAGACCTCGAGCACCGCCTCCACCTAGAACTAAGCCTATTTTTTTCATAATTTTCAAATCCTCTTTTTAAAAATTTTTAATATAAAAAATTAATATTTGTGCGTATTATCAATTATTTGTTTGAAATATTTTTCTGCTTCATCAGTTTTTGTACTAATTGAGCCTTCTAAAATTATGATCTCTGCAGTATTGGTTTTTGTATCATATAGTGCGATACTTGCAGTTTTTGTTTTGTGCGCACTTAATTCTCCAGGATTTAAAACTAAACAGTCACCAATCATTTCTTGATGTTTTTCGTGGTTATGTCCATAAAATACTGCGTCAAATTCTTTTGACTTAGCCATGGGTTTTGCAAGCATTGGAAAATGTGTTAAAAAAATCTTACGATTATCAAATTTAACAATGTCATAATTTGTAAATCCAAATTTTAAATTACTTCCTTTTTGTAAACTTACTTCCATGAGGCCTGAAATATCTCCATCATTGTTTCCAAATATTGCAAATGTGGGGATGTTTAATTTAGAAATGTGTTTTGCAATTCCAGGATTAATTAAATCTCCAAGAAATATAATTTGTTCTGCACTCAATTCCTCAATCTTCTTGAGAGCTAGTACTAAATTGTGTATGTTTTCGTGTACATCGGATATTATTGCAATTTTCATATGGTGCTGAATCTATTTGGGATATAAATAATTATTCTTTTTTTTATCTAGTTTTAAAACCCGCAATTATTATAAACTATTTTATTTCAGTTTAACAATTATTATGCAACAAACGTTAAAACAAAAAATTGAAGCAATTGATATAGTTGATTGGACAGCACATGATGCTGCTAGAAAAAAATGTATTGATGATTTTTTAGCAAGTGATCCCTTGGCAAACTTGGTTAGGGAAGGAAAAGATACATATCATGCAGCGGCGCAATTTGTTTTAAATCAGTATGCGGGTTTTTTTTCAAGATTTTTTAGGCCAAATGATGATCCTAAGTTTGATGCAAACGTAGTAGCATTAATAAATTCAATAAATTCTATGGGCGTTCAAGAAGAAATAAATCCTAAAATTTATACAACTGAAGGGTATAATGAGCGGTTTATAGATCAAGCAGTTGATTGTGTTTGGATATTGGGTGGTATTGGAGGAGTGGCAGGATATTTTTTTCATAGTTTGGCTGCAGGGATAAGCACTATAGTTGGCACAAGTGTACTTGCAGGAGCTGCTAAAGCAAAAAGAGCTAATACTTTTTTAGATAATCTAAAAGAATTAGAAGATGCTGCCATGAGAGCTGATTCATATTTAACTTCTTTAACTGAATATCTTTAAAAAAACAACTAATTTTGATTCTAGTGCTTATTAAATCTACAAAAAAGTTTATAAATCAAGTCTAAATTTGATTACATTAAAATGATATGTTTTGTAGCTTTAATTGTTTTCGCATTGATGGCTTTGTTTTCTGTACGTTATAGGCCACTTGCAAAAGAGGCATTAGATTGTGTTATTCGTAAAACTACGTTTAGGAAGTGCAATACTAATCTTGATAAGCGTATCAAATACCAATTAACTGGGCGTTTAATTACAAAAAATAAAGCGTTAGCAAAATTTGTTTATGGTAATTTTATAATTTTATCATACATTTTCATAATTCTTTCAATCGTGAGTGTTGTATACACTGGAATTGGAGGTTATAATTACGTTGTTTATGGTAATTGTAACGGCCCTCAAGATGATAGTTTTTGTATATTTGATCCATTAGGTGAAAATAATAAAGTATCTGAGAATCCTTACGGTACTTGTGGGGGAACAACTGGTTCTATTGAAGACTTAAGTATTGAAAATATTGATTTGTCTCTTTTTCCATCTTATAATGCAGATATAAAAAATCAAGTTTTATTCATTGGTTGTTATGGTTGTGATTATACTCATGAAGTTTATCCGTCTATTCGTAAATTATTTGATGAGAATACTATTAATCTTATTTTCGCACATTATCCTGTGAAACATCATACTGATTTCTTAACTGGATATGCTAACTGTGTATTTGGTCAGTATCCGAATAAATTTATTCAGTTTAATGATGCTTTGTTTGAATTAGGATCAAAAAACTTAAATGAAAAAAACATTACGGAAATATTAACAACTCTTGGTATTGATGTTAATATGATTAAGTCTTGTGCTTCTTCTGAGTCTATGACAACTCTTAATCAGCAACAATTTGATGAACTTCAAAAAACTGGTATTTATGGAACTCCTACTGTTTTTGTTAACGGTAAACCTATTGTTGGTCCTAAACCTTATAGAGCATACAAGAAAATGTTAGATTAAAGATTAAATAAAATTTTTTTTATTCAAATCATATCAGGTATTTCGTTACCGCATTTCTTACAAATTTGGCCTTCGGTTTCATCGCAATATTCTGTAGATACTCCCCAATCTATCTTAGTGCCGCAGCTAGGGCATTTGGGATCTAAATAGTTCACTGTATTAAAAAAATCAATTCCTTGGGCCATTTTTCTTAGTATAGAATTTTTTAGATTAGATTTTCATTTAGTTTGTTTTTTCTAATCTTTTTATGGTATAATTTTAGATTTCAGCAATAAAGTTACTCTAGACATCAGAGTTTTTAAATCTTTCTTTAAATTTTTTAAATTTTAAGGTAATTTAGTTTAAAAAGTATATATAATTAGCTTCCAAAAAAACTGTCGAGTTTGCTTTGTTCTTTTTTTTCAGCTAGGTCTTCTTTAGAATACCCAAATACCACAAATATTTTATCAACTGAAGGCAATATTTGGTGATTTATGTAATAGTCAGGATCATAATCATTTCCATCAAGTTCATCAGGTAATTTTGCTCTTTCACGAATTAATCCTTTTCCTACTGTAATTACATATTGAATTATCATTCCGGGAATTACTTCATCACCCCGCGCTTGCATTCGTTTTGCTGCAGCAACATGTGGTCCAATTGAATCATAGCTTGCGATTGGTTTTGTTAATTGGGTTTTTATGATTACTTTATCAATTGGTAATTCTCGCTTTCTTAATTGTTGGATTATTTCTTTAACATAATCATATGCTTTTTTTGGATTATCTTCTTTTAATAAAATATCTATTACTTTTAGTTGGACTTCTTTTGCAATTGTTGACCAATTACGTCTTATTGCTTCAAACCCTTTTATCATGATTTTTCCAGTATCATCAAGTAGCGCATACTTTTTCTTTGCACCTTCATCACTTTCTTTTACTGATACAAATAATGCTGCAGGATAAAATCCTTCATATTCAAGTTCCATCATTCCTGGTAATTTATTATTTATATCTTCAACAAATTTCTTCGCATCGTCAGTTGTGTTTTCTTTTAAGTTTATGAAAATACTATCTGTATCAGAATAAATTATTTGAAATCCTTTTTCTTCTGCTTTGTCAATTACTAAGTGAATATAATTTCGTCCATATCCAGTTACTGATCTTGCGCAGTCTTTACTATACCACCTGGCAGCATAAAATCCTAAATATCCATAAAATGAATTTGCGAGTACTTTCAAACTTTCTTGTCTTGCATCAAGGAGTGCTTTTTTTTCTGGTTCTGCAGTTTTTAGTAATTCTTTTACTCTCATTCTTCGAGTTATCACTTCTTTTAATACTGATGAATAGAATCCTTCTTTCTTTTTACAAAACCATAAATTTTTGTTATCTATTGGAACATGTTTAACTTCATTTTCACAACACTCACAATTGATTGTTTCAGGAGAAATATTATGCGATACAATAATTGTAGGGTATAGACTTCTAAAATCAAATACGGTGACTCCATGATACAGTCCAGGTGTTGGTTCGAATACAAATGCACCTTTTACTTTTTCTCCTCGACGATTTGTTAGTTTATCATATCCTGGTCGATTTTCAATAATCATGTTAAAATCTTTTGTTCGTCGCATCAAAAACCATTCTACAAGTTGGGAGAATGACATTTTATTTACTGCAGCAATTGGTTGTCCGATTAATTTTACCATTTCAATTAAATTTGGTAATATTTTTTCTGTTAAATCATGGGTAAGTTTTGCATCTTGGAGATTGTACACGCAGTATGTTTCTAGTTCTTGTGCGCCTTCGTCCCAATATTTTGCAAGTAAATTTAAATCAACATCATCTTTTCTTTCTCCTAGCAATTCTTCTGCAACTAAATCTAATTTTAAAGAATCTGTTTTTAATTTTCGTGATATGATTCGTCTAATAAAACTGATTATATCTAAATGAACGATTCCTATTGTGGGAACACTTGTCTCTCCGCGACTATTTGTAGAAATAGGACTATAATCTAAGTTAAAGTCCATTTTTAGTTTATATTTTGCAGCTCTAGTCAAAATATATGGTAAATCAAAACCATCAGAATAATATCCAGTTAATAGATCTGGACTTTGTTCGTTTACAATTTCTTTAAATCTTGTTAATAATTCAGCTTCTCCATCTACAAATTCTATGTAGTCATGATTGGTTTTGAATCTTTTCCAAGTTAATACTTTTTTGTAATTTTTTCCATAAAATGCAATCATTACTATTGGAAATTTTTCTGGAACAATTACTTTTCCAAGTGGATTGTAACATTCTATGTCGAATGCTAATATTTTTTGTGGATCATATGTTTCTGATGAATTATTTTCAATATGGGTTGCATTAAATACTGGAACTCGATTTCGTTCATCAACAAAGTCTCCGTGCACTTCTGTTAATGTTAAGGGGATTATTTGTTTATCCATTAAGTATCTTCGAGTAAAATGAATATCATATTCGAACGTACGTTTTACGCCTTCATAGTCTTTCACTTCTTTACTTATGGCAGCAACAGCTTTGGGTATGTTAGTAAATACTTGTAAAAATTCTTGGTCTTTTCCTCTAAATTCGCGTTTTACTGTTTCAATTCTTTCAACTTTACCTTCATAGCCTCTTTTGTCTATTTCAGTTTCTTGTATTTTTTTTATTACTTCATTAACATTAGAATCGTCAGTTAGAGAAACATAAAAGTAAGGTTCAAATGTTTTGTCTTTTACACATATTTGTTTACCTTCTTTTGTTCGACCATATAAGTAGATGATGGGCTTGCCTGCAATTACTTTGTAATCTAGATCAATTGGATAAAATAATATTTTTTTTGATTTCAAGTCTGCCATTTTTAAAATATAGATAATAATTATTATGAAATATGATCTTATTTATTGCAAATTGGGCTGTTATTTATTGTGTGATATTGTATTAATAGTGATATTTCTATTTATAAACTATTAGTCATAAAAGGTTGTGTTATTTATATATTTGTTGCAACTAAAAATATAAGAAGGTCTTTTAAGCATGAGAATGTCCTGGTAATAGTACTGATATTAAAACAGTTATTCCAATTCCAATAAGTATTGCTAGTATGTGTAAGAATGTATCTTTCAAACAGCAATGCCTATGAAGTTGAGGAAGTAAGTTTGTTGCAGCGATATAAATAAAATTTCCTGCAGCAAATGGTATTATGAATTGGGTGAATCCAGGTATTTTTTCTACAAATATAATTCCAACAACTGCGCCAAATATTGCAGTTATTGCAGATAAAAAATTAAACATGATGACTTTTTTCTTTGATAATCCTGAATATAATAAAACTCCTATATCTGCTAGTTCTTGAGGAATTTCATGAAATATGATTGATATTGTTGCAGTAATTCCTAACGTAACATTTACTGCATATGCTCCTGCAATTACTAGTCCATCAATAAAGTTGTGTACTCCATCTCCAATTAAGTTTATGATTGATAAATTATATGCATGTCCATGTCCGCAGTGTCCATCTTCACATTTTTTGTTGTGATGCCAGTGTATGAATTTTTCTAAAATAAACATGATTAAAAATCCTGCAAGAATTGTTAGTGGAACAACTAAACCTAAGTCATGTCCGTGCTCCATTGCTTCGGGTAAGAATTCAATAAAAACTGTGCTGAGTAATACTCCAACAGAAATACTTAGTAAAAATAGTAGTGTTTTATTTGATATTTTCTTTTTAATTAAGAGTGGTACTGCTGCAATAATGCTAATTAATGATACTATGATAACACTAATTATGGTATAGATTGCATTCATATTTCTTAAAAAATCAATATGTCTTTAAAAAGTTTATCTTTCAAAATTTAATTTTGGACACTTATAATTTAAATATAATTTAAACGGGGGCAACCCTAAACTTTTTATACCTCTTAACCTCATCAATTCTAAAATGAAGTCGCACACAAAAAAATTAGTCATAAACACTCAAAAAAGAGTTGATTTTGTAAATATAACTCACGAAGTTGAACTCGCAGTAAAAGAATCAGGTGTTATGGATGGGTTGGTTTTAGTAAATCCTATGCACATAACTGCCTCAGTATACATTAATGATGCAGAGTCTGGTTTAATTCAAGATTACAAAGAATGGCTCGAAGAGTTAGTTCCAAAAAACAAAAATTATCATCATCACCAAACAGGAGAAGACAATGGTTGGGCTCATTTGATGCGAACTATTATGGGTCGTGAAGTTACAGTTGCAATCACGAATGGTAAACTTGATTTTGGTACTTGGGAACAAATCTATTATGCTGAGTTTGATGGTCAACGTGATAAGCGAATTATGATTAAAATATTGGGTGAATAAACTAATATTTGCTAACACTACTTCCAAAAAACCACAATATCGCACAGTTTTCAGAAAACAATATAAACTTCTTTTTTTATCTTCATTTTATTAATAAGTGATAAATTAATAATGATTTAAACTAATTAATGATAACTCAAAACTATTTTATAATAAATTAATAATAAATAAAGGTGATTTTTATGTCTGATGATTCAGTTGATTCAAAAAATAAAGTTTATGATCTTGTAATTATGGGTGCGGGTGCTGCAGGGTATACTTGTGCAATCTATGCTGCTAGGTACAAACTTGACTCAGTAGTTATTGGTAAAGAACCAGGTGGGATAGCAACAACTGCTCATGATATAGAAAATTGGCCAGGTAAAACTGGATCGGGAATTGAAATAATGGATGGATTTAAGGATCATGTTGAAAAATTTAAAGTCCCAATTATATTTGAAGAAATTCAAGAAGTGATGAAAGAAACAACTTCTGAGGGAGTAGAAGTTTACCGAGTTCAAACTGACAAAACATCTTATCTTGGTAAAACTATTTTGATTGCGCTAGGAACTAAGAGGAGAAAATTAGAAATTGAGGGAGAAGCAGATTATGAGGGAAAAGGAGTTTCTTATTGTGCAACTTGTGATGGTTTCTTTTTCAAAGATAAAGTGGTGGGTGTTGTAGGTGCGGGTGATGCTGCAGCAATGGCAACTCAAATGTTATCTGAAATTGCTAAAAAAGTTTATATTATTTACCGAAAGGATAATCTTACAACAGAACCTGCAAGAGCAGAAGATATACATAACGACTCTAAAGTTGAACTTGTTCCAAAGTCCAATGTGGTTAAGTTTTATGGTAGCCCTATGTTGCAGGGAGTAGAACTTGATTCTGGAAGAAAAATTGAAATGGATGGTTTATTTATTGAGATTGGAGGAATTCCTCTTTCAAATTTTGCAAAAGCTTTAGGTGTTACTGTTGATGAAAGATCTGATAGGATTGTTGTTGATTCAGAAATGAAAACTAATGTTCCGGGTGTTTTTTCAGCAGGAGACATATCAACAGGTAGTGGTGGTTTTAATCAAATTGTTATTGCGGCAGCCGAAGGTGCATTGGCAGCTCGTAGTGCATTCAAATTTATTCGCGCATCAAAATCCAAAAAATGAAATATTTTATTTTCTCTTTTTTAATTATTATTTTTCTAATTATTCTCTTTCCAATTATTTTAGTTTCAGATAGTTTGGAAAAAACAACGTTTGATGAGTCGTTTTATGTCGCGCAATTTAATGAATTAGGTGTTTATGATAATTTTCCTGATAACGACCAAGTCAGTATTAATTTAATTAACACTCAAGTTATAACTTATCTTAAAGGATCAAATCCTGCTCTTCCTAGATCGTTTTTTAATCAAAAAGAAATTGATCATATGTTGGATGTTAAAGTTTTATTCAACAAATTATTTGCATTAAAGTATGGGGGGGTTGCATTGTTTGTTATTTTATCTGCAATACTTTATTTTTTGAAACCTAACTTTTTCAAATCATTGAATGGTGTTTTTTTAGGTGGATCTATTTTAACTTTGATTTTAATTGCAGCAGGATTTTTTATGTTAGTAAATTTTGATTCTTCATTTACGAAGTTTCATAATGTTTTTTTTGAAGAAGGTTCTTGGACATTTGATGCGGATTCAGAAAATATTGTGAATCTTTATCCTTTTCAATTTTTCTTAAATATTTTTCAAAGAATTGTAATTATAATTTTTTTAAACTCAATTATTTTTATGATGTTGAGTTTATTTTTTATAAGATCTAACAATCTCGCCAAAAATAGAATCTAACTTGGTGTTGGGATATGTTAAATTTAGCAAATGTTTTTTGTGTTGATTATTCATTCGTCCAAACATATATTTTATTTTTTTGATGGTAGTTTCAGTTCCAAATTTTTCAAAATATTGTTCTAAATTATCTTCAAAAAATGAAATGCTATCTGAATCTCGTAAATCATTTGATTCTGGGTTTCCGCCAACTTCATGTAGTAATATTAATTTTGCAACACGTTTTACAAATATTTCATCAAATTTGTGTTTAACTAGAATGTCACTAATTACTTGGGCGCTTCTTTTTGCATGTTCGGCTTTATGTTTGTTATAATCTTTGACATCTTCTTTACTTTTTTTATAAAATCCTCTTTCTATGTCGTGCGCTAATGCTGCTATTTGAAGTGCAAAATCTGCATCAGGTCTAAGTTTAAGAATCCAATTTTTGGTACCCTGCGCATGTTTCCAGTCTGTTTTTGCGGGTGATTGTAATAAGATCTGTTTTACTTCTTATTCAACTTTTATTAAATCATTCATTTTGGATTGGTTTTATTTATTGAGTTTTTATTTATTATTTTTTTAATTCCTTATTTTTTTAATTCCTTATTTTTTTAATTTACTGTTTTTTTTTTAATAATAAATCACTATAAGAAACTGATATTAGATCGTCTTTTGCAACTTCAAACAAATCTAAGTATTGTTGGCATTGAGCTAGTAGTTTTTCTCGGCCTATGTTTCCTACTTTATCTATTGCTTCAACTTCAATAAAAGTTCCCAGGTCTTTAACTATGTCGAGATGGAATTTAACATTTTCTATGAAGTATATTTCTCGGGTTTTATCAATAACAACTAAAATTCCATTAGATTTGATTAAGAGTTCTTTTAGTGTTGAATTTGGATTTGATTTGTATAAAATTACGTTAGATTGTTTTGGACCTTCTTTGTCTTCGCGCTCATAAAATATTAAATAATTTTCTATGTTTCCTTCGCGAAGTTTTAATCGCCCAGATTCTACTTTAAAGTATGTGTCTATTTGGTGATCTTCTCCTTTAAATTCTGCATTCTTTTCTCGCAATATTTTTCGAATCTTTTCGTGATTGGTTGATTTTGCTTTGATTTCAATGTTTATGTGTCCCATGCAAATCAATAGTTTGAGCTTATTAATAAATGTTTTTTTAACTTGCAGTTGTTTACTTATTTTGTGTGTTTATTTGTGTGTTTATTTGTGTGCGCATTTACTTGTTTATTTTTTGTGAAGATTTCCAAGTCTTATAGTTTAATGCGGGAACATTTTTAAACTCAAAAATTGTATTTTATTAGTATTGAGTTATGAGGTGTTAAAAATGGCAAAGATTAAATTGAGCAACAAAACAATAGAGCTTAAAGATGGATCATTAATTGCTGATGCGTGCGGGGAAATGGGTCTGCCTCTATCTTGTCATTGTGGAGTTTGTGGTGTTTGCGTGGTTGAAGTTTTAGAAGGTCAAGAAAATTTAGAACCAGTAACTGATCAAGAGAAAGTTTTTGGTCTGACAAAAAATCATCGGTTTGCTTGCATGTGCAAAATTAAAAAAGGAGAAATAAAAATTAAATTTTAAATACAAATTGAACAAAAACTGTTAAAATGTGAATTTAAAAATAACTTAATTTTTGTGAGGTAAAAAAATGTTAAAATTAAACTCTAAAGCGCCTGCATTTTCATTAAAAGATAAAGATGCTAAAATTCATTCATTAAATAAAATGGATTCAGATTATGTTGTGATTTTTTTTTATCCTAAAGATAACACTCCTGGATGTACGTTAGAATCAATTGGTTTTTCAAATTTGCTTGCAAAATTTAAAAAATTAAATGCGACTATTGTGGGTATTTCAGGAGGGGACGCAAAATCAAAACTCAAGTTTTGTGAAAAACATAAATTAAAATTGATTATGCTCTCAGATCCTGAATTTAAAATATCTGCTAAATATGGGGTTTATGGTGAAAAAAGTTTTATGGGTAAAAAGTATATGGGTATTACTAGAACAACATTTATTTTAAATAAATCAAAAAAAATTATTCAAGTGTATCCTAAAGTGAAGCCATTTAGTCATCCTGAAGCGGTTTTAGAATATATGAAATCAGTTAGTTAATTTTAATAAATAAGCTGAGTGCAGTTAATAACTCAGTTAGTTAATTTTAAGAAAGTACTTAGTTTATTTGGATAAGTTATTAAAAAGTTATATTCTAATCTATACTTTTTTTTATCCGTTCTATTGTTTTTATATGAATTAAATTTATAAATATGCTTTACATACCTAACTTTCGAAGGGTGTGGCGGGTTTCTTGTTGAGACTTGGAATCAATTTAATGTATGCTACTAATGTAAGCTACTGGTGCAATCAATGTTTGAGTGATAATAA
This sequence comes from Candidatus Woesearchaeota archaeon, assembly GCA_018675335.1. Lineage (NCBI taxonomy): Archaea > Nanobdellati > Candidatus Woesearchaeota > Candidatus Woesearchaeota archaeon. The sequence goes on along the minus strand of JABGYH010000003.1, from coordinate 106,746 downwards.
TGGTACTTCCAACAGCAACAAAAGAATTAATATATTCTCATGGTGGTAAGGCAGGAGTTTTAATTGCTATGAGGAGAGTTCTAAAAGATATGCCTATTCCTTTATTTGTTTCTTTACGCAGTGGCGATTCAGCAGAAGATATTGGTGTAATACCTGGTAAATTAAATGTTGCCAGGGGGAGTCATCCTGATGATTATGTTGATTTTGGAAATGGGGTTATGATTGATGTTCTTCCAACAATTGGTAATGGTGATGGACTTCCAATACGTGATTTAGATACGTTTGTGGAGGTGGCAGAACGAATTCGTCAAGTTGGAGGAGATTCTGATTTAAAAGACTTTTGTAGAATTCATAAACAAGGAAATCTTGATGATAGAATAACTATTATGTTTCAAAAAAAAATTGATTGGAACTATTTGGGAAGTTGTATTAGACATCCACATTATCCTGAAACTGTAGTTATGAATTATTTGGATGCTCGTACGGGATTTATTGATCCTGTGTTATTTAGTGGTAAAAAACCTGTAATATCTAGTTGGGCTAAACATGGATGGGAGCCAGAAGTTATTGAGTGGTTTGAAAAAGCAGAAAAATCGGGTGTTTTAGATTCTGAGTACGCGCATCAAATGGAGTTTGTGGTTGATAAGGGTGGTAATGTTCATGTTCTGCAATTTAGAACTTTCAAAAAATTTGAATCGCCAAGAGATTATAAAATTGAACCTAAATCTGATGTTCATGTGAGATTTAAACAGAATTTAACTTTGCCCTTGATGCATATTTTTGGCATGACTAAGCCTGAAGGAATTGAACTTACTTATGGTTGGGCGCTTAAAGGTGAAGTTGAGGAGAGTTTGTTAAAGGACCGGTTTGCTGAGCAAAATGGAGATTTTTGTGTTAAACTTATTGATAATAATGGTGGCATTGGTTTGAGAACGTTTCCTTATACTAATAATTTTTCTGGATTGCGAGCTTTAATTATTCCGCGTGAAGTTCCCCAATATTTGGGACATAAACATTATCGCCTTATGCATTTAGCAGATGTGAGCATTATTGGTGATATGCATGAAATTCTGCCATTTCAACAAGGTGATAAAGTGCGGGTAGTTTGTACTGGTTCTGAGGCACTTGTAGAAAAAGTTGATTATAAGTAAATTCTAAGTAAGTCATAAGTAAATTATGAGTAAATCGTGAGTAAATGCTCCTTGTAGGTGTTTAACATTTCTTAATTCATTTATAAATAACCTCGCCCAAAAACAAAACTCTTATATATTAAATAAAAGTTTTTGTTATTTCTATTAGGTGGTGAAATATTGGGAAAGGGCATAATATCTAATCTGTGGGATAGAACCAAAGTTTGGTTAGTACAAAAACAGTTAGGGCTAGATTTTCCTGAAGTTAAGTGTTCTGAAGTACAAATTACTCGTATTGTTAAAAATCCAGTTAATCCGCATCATGATAAATCAGGAGTTGCTTTTTTGATGGATGATTCTGATGGTCCTTATATTTGGTTGGAGGGGACTGCTAAAGTTTCGACGCCTTTGTTCGATACGGAAATTCCAATTGAAGCTGCAGTTAATTACTATTTGGGTATGATTCCATTTATGAGGGATATTGAAAAAAGAAAAGATCCTGCTATTTCAGATAAAGAATTAGCGAGTTTAAATTTTCGTAGTAGGGCGTTGTTAAAAAGTGATCCGGTATATTCTTGTGCGAGAAATATTGAGCTTTTAATTGGTGATGAATTAGAACATGTAACGTCTGATTTTAGTGTTACAAGAAAATTATATTATCAAGTAATGCGTGAGGTTCAAAATCAGTTAGATTTAGTTTATCAACATCTAGTTATGGGTGTTCCTAATTTATTTGCAGATAAAGTTAGGCCATTAGGTTTTTCTGTTGATTTGGGTATTGATTTTTATGGAACTTTTAGTAAATTAACAACTCTGGCAAAAGAAGGATTTATTCCTATGGAGTATGCGTATCTTATTAATCCAACTGGGTTTGCAGGGTTTACAGATGATAAAACTTATGCTGTTTCAAAGTCTCAACTAGAACTTGTAAAAAAAGCAAAACGAGAAGTAGATCTTGATCGTTGTGTGTGGGTTGGTTTGGGTTGTGGTACTACGCACACTCCAAGTGGTGGATGGGTTAAAACTCAGTCTGGAGTTTATGTTCAAAAACCAGTTGATCAAAGATCCATCGATCCAACCCCTGCAGGTTCAGTTAAAATCGTAAGTGGTGATGAACCTGTTGGTGAATCAAAACCTGTTGGTACAATTATTGAATCTGGTGCAGAGTTACGATCTGAAGAACTACCGACTCAATCAGCACTTCCTTTAATTCAACAAACTACTGATTTAATGGATGGTAAAAACGCAGGATTAGGTGTAATAAGTTCAGATGAACAACCAATATCTGTTGATGAGTTAGTGCAAAACATGGAGGGACCAGTGAATCCAAATCCAATTAGGGTAACAATTATTCGTCCGGAAGAAATTATTCCGGGGGAAACTTACTTACCAAAAGGAGTTGAAGAACCAACTGGCGTTGAAGAAGCATTAAATGTTAAAGAACCAAAATTGGGCGCTGCGAAAGAATCAGAAGATCCAATTGAATCGGATGTAAAATTATAGGGTGATTATTATGGCTGGAAATAGAGCCGCAAGGCAAACTCAAATTGAAAATTGGAAGCAAGAATTAATTGACAATAATACTTTGACGGTTATTGGCGGTGATACTCTTGCTCAGTATGTTTTAGTGGGGGCTGCAGGATTAGGTGTGGGGGAATTATTTGTTGTTGACAATTCTCGTGTTGACAAAAAAGTTAAAGGACAATTTCTGCACTTAGATGCAAAAGAAGGAAGAAGTGGAGCTAGAGCATTAGAAGAAATAGTTAGTGCAATAAATACTGATATTGATGTATTTGGAGTTCACACTCAATTAGTTCATGAACAATCAGGAGCATATTTGCCAAAGCGAGGAGTTTTATTAGATGCAACTAATGATCCTCGTTCAAAAAAAGTAGCTTTAGAATATGCAGTGGAACATGGAATGAAATTAATATTAACTTCAACTAATCATGCTCGTGGAGAAATTTTAGTTTTTAATCCAGAAACTGATGATCCTCTCGATCCAAAATATTTGCAATTGGATTTTAAAGGACAAAATCAAGGAGCAATTACTAGTGGGGTAATGGGTGGAATTGCTTGTGAAATTTATAGAAAACTTTGTTTTCAACTTGACGAAAAAGATGTTGTTCCTGCGAGAGTGGATTACGCATTCATTAAAGATGAAAAACTTGCAGACTTAGATGATGCTTCAAGAATTAAAGCATTAAAAAGTAAAAAAGTTTTGGAAGCAGGTCTTGGTGCATTGGGTGTTTACATCACATTAGGTCTTGCTTTAGAAAATGTAGGTGCAATTCACGGTGTTGATTATGATGATGTAGAAGAAACTAATCTTAATAGGCAATGGTTTTATTACGATTCCGTCGGAGATTTTAAGGGAGATGGTTTTCTTAAAGTTGTAGGTAAAATTAATCCTGAAGTTGTTTTAAAATATATTTTTGGTAAAATTGGTCATGAACTTTCGCCTGAAGATAGAAAGGCAGGCATGACTTTAGTTGATCCAGAATATATTGCAAAAAGAGCATACGACGTAATTGCAGGGGGAGTTGATTCCGAGCGTGTTCGTAGTGTGTTAAATGAATTTGCGATTGTAACATCAATTCCGTATGTTGACGGTGGTACTTCATTCAAAAATGGTCAAGCAGTAGCATACGTGCCGCAAAAAACACAGTGTTTAGAATGTGCAATAAAAATTGATGAAAAGGCTGATGAGCATGATCAGCGTGCAGGTTGTTTGCTTGCACATGAATCTAGTGTTGTAATGAGTAACATGGTTATTGGTAGTATGGTGGCAGGTAAGATTTTGAAAATACTTGCGCCTGAATTTTATGGTGATGTTGAAGGGGGTCTTGAAATTTATGATGCGAGATCTGAAACAGTTATGTATGCTTTGGCTAGCGACGTTGCTTGTAATTGCCATGAAACTCGTGAGTTAAGATATGAACCTGACGCAAGTAAAAAAGGCGGTCAAAAATGGTATCAGAAAAAAATTAAATTATTTAGTTAAGTGAGGGTGATTTAAAATGACTAAAAAAAATGATGGAACTAAAAAACTAAAAGACGGTGTTGGTGCTGGAACTGTTGATCCAGCAGATGTTTTAGCTAGTGTTAAAACGCAAGCTGCGGATGCACCAATTCCTAAAGTGGATCCTGAACAAGGAGTTGATTTATTAGATATGATGAGAGGAGATGCCGATACTCGTATTGAAGAATTGGAACCTACAATTTATATGGGTGCAACTAAAGAGGGTGGGCAATCATATGATGGGCGAGTAAAAGGACTTGCAGGAATTATAGTGACAAATCAAGGTACTGGTTCGTTAAGAACTGAGGATCCAGGTGAATTATCTAGTATTAATCCTATGTATTTGATGGTGCTTGATAGTTTTTTGATGACTCTGAGAAATGAAGTTATTATTCCTAGAGTTGAACAAAGTAAAGACGTCGAGGATTTACGTGCTTGTATGTTTGTTGATATTTTTCTGTCTGAAACTGGTAATGAATCTTACCGTGCACATTTAGAAGACATGGTTTCGAATAGGGATATTCCTATTGGGGATATTAAACATTATGTGTTAAGAACTGCAAAAGAAAGAGAAATCAAAGAAGACGAACAAGATGAAATTTTATATGTTACTCTTGTAGGAAAAACATACGGTAAAATGAATGATGACATCTCTGCATTGTATCATCGTATGGTCGGTGGCGAAGATGTTTTCCCTGACATTCAAAGATTAGAACATGTATTGGATGGTTGTGAAACTTTATTGAAGTATAGACTTCCTGCTGAAAAATACAAAGAGCTTCATAAAACTATGGCGCAGTATAAAATTGCATTGCACCAAATTGAACTTGGAAAAAGACCAGATCTTCCTGAAATGGTAAATCCATACAAGAAAGATAAAGCAAGTGCAAAAGCAGGTGCGAGTGATAAGAAAAGATAGTTTTAATTTTTTTTTTTTTATTTTTTTAAATTTAGTTTTTTTTGTTAATGAAATTAAAATTTAAGAATTAAATTTAATCAACGGTGGAGAAAATGATTTGGGGAAAAGTAACAAACAGGGAATTAATTCATGTTCGTCCTGAAAAAAAAGCTAAATATGCTAGATTTGGCGATGTAGATTCTATTATTTATGCTGGTTGTGCATGTCCACTAAAAATTGCAGTGAAAACTCCTGGAGGTTATGAGGGATGTATTGTTAGATGGAATTTAGTTCGTGATGATTCTTATCAAAAATTAAAAACAGAGGATGAAAAATCTTCTCATATACAAGATTTTGTTAAAGAATTACAGGGCCAATATGAATTTGAACAATGTGTGAATTATACTGTTGAAGCAACAGGCGAACAAGTTTCAACAGTGTTAGTTTTGTATCATGAACTTAACCAAAATAGGCAAAATGGTGTTGACTTATATGGTGAACTGGTTGAACTAGTTGAAAAATCAATCGATTATGAAGCTAAAAAATATCATAAACCTCGTCGTGTAGAAAAAAAAAGAGCTAAATTTAAAACCAAATTTGATAAAATAAAACAAAGTGCGAATATTGATTTAGAATTAATTGTGACAAGTATTGCTCGCAGAGCGGAATTTAGGCAAGATTCGTTTTTGTAAATTATGAACTTGGTATTATGTTAGATAATTAAATGGTGTAAAAAATGTCAGAAGATAATTTGGATCGTTTTTTTATGGCAATTCCAGTTAAAGAATCACAAGATTGCGATCAGAAAAAAAATGTTGATGAGACAGAAGTTAAATTAGCGAAAGCTCCTAAAAAAGTTAAATTGGCAGGTAACGAATTTAATTTTCCTCCTTCATTATTTTACACTCTTTCAAAGAGGGGGTGTTTAGTTGTTGATAAAAAAAAAACTTACGTGCCAGTGGTTGATGCAAAACCTGGAACTGATTGTTTATTTGTGGGGAATAGAACTTATGGATTAAAACAAGAAGAAACTGTTCCGGGGCTTTTGAAGTTACACCGAGTTTTAGATCAAGATCAAATTAAATCTTGGTGTGATTCGTATGTTGAAAGTTTAGTTGCGCGTACTGATGTTGTTAAAGATTTAACTGAAAAAATTCAAGACAATCTTGTGTTGGATTTTGTTGTCAATCAAGTTTTCAAACATTACACTGGAGTTGCAGATGAACATATTGGTGAGTTAGTTGGTGCAAAAGGTGAAGTCCAAATTGGTGAACTTGAAACTTGTGAAGATTCAGAAATTATTGATGAAATTATTGATCAATTAATTAGGGGTGTTAAGTCTGAAGTTGGATTTACGCAGCAAGATCGTTTTGATGAATTATTAGGGGTTAAACAAAGAAAACCAGGCATTAAAGCAGAAACCGAAGAATTAAGTGATACATTAAGTGATTTGCTAGGTTTTGAAAAGGCTATTTTTTTGAATGGGCAGGTATATACTATATTACAAGATAAAAAATATTCAAATCCTGGGTTAGTGATTGGAGGGATTAGGTATACTTTTGTTCATCATTGTTCGATTGAAGAATTTGAAGGGCGCTACCAAGATAGACTTTCTGAGATTCTAAAAATTGAAGCAATAAAATCAGGTGTTGACAAATTCAAAAAGCTCAAAGGGCTACACAAGAGAAAGTTAGCTAAAGAAATTTTTGAAAATGGCGAATATAAATTACCTAGTGGAGTTGGGGTAAAAAAGTATGCAGATCAATGGTACTTAACTTATGATATTCCTCAATTTGTAGTTCGTGATGAAATGCGAAATAAATATTTCCTTTTTCAACCATCAAAAGTTGGTGTTCGAATATATTCGAGCAAGGGCAGAATTCAAATTAAACGTCCTTGTCATATTAATGCGTCTGAAACGAGAGATCAGTTTGATCATGGATGGTGTATGGGGCAATATAATTTTGATAAAACATTTAGGACTGATCTTGAAAAAGCAATTACGTTTTTAGAAGATGCAAAAAGGATTTTAATGACTGGTTTTGGTCATAAAGACACTCCGTGGGATCATTTTCACATTCCAAGAAATTGCGATTATAAAGAAATAACAAAACAAGAAATGGATGGGTTGGGATTATATCCAACAAATTTAATGGCGAAAAAATGATTGAATTTAAAATTTTAATTGGTGATTATAATGCATGATGATTTAGACAGATTTTTTGGAGGTACAAAAACAGAACCTGTAGATGATGCTCTGCCAAAAAGAAAATCTAAAGCTCCTATTCGAAGATTAAGAAAAAAAGGTGCTAAAGGTGCACTTGATTACGAAATTCCCAGATCTTTATTTTATGAAATTGGTAGTGAGGGATGTTTAGTAGTTATTGGTCAACAAAGTTATGTTCCTGCAGTTCCAAAGTCAAAACTTAACGCAGTTTCAGATAGATTATCTTTTGCAGGTAGACAATATGAGTTAATTGAATCTGAATCTCTTGAAGGTATGATTGATCTTTACAGAGTTATTAACAGCGAAGTTATTAGTTCATGGGGTGAAGGATTTGTTGATGAGTTATTAGCTAAAGAATTCAATGTAGAAGATGTTAGTGATAGAATAAAACAAAATCAAGTTCTGGATTTTGTAGTTAATCAAATCTTTTCACATTATTTAGGAATGGTAGGGATTGCAGATGACGAACGTTTCGCAGAACTAGTTGGAGATTCAGGTAGAATTGAAACTGTTGCAGATTTGGGGGATAATTTAGATATTATTGAAGATTATATTGGTGAGTTGACAAAGCAACTTGCAGGTACTGATCATGCAGGGGGAATTGAACATGCAGTTGAATCATTTTATACTAGAGAAAAAGATGTAGTTGTAAAAGCACCATCAAAAAATGTCAAACTAATTCAAGAGTTAGTTGGATCAAAAAATTTTATGATTTTTAATGGGGGAGTTTATGTTCTTCACCAAGAACCTGGAACTGATTTTGTTGAGTTAGCAGTTGGTGGTAGAAAATATGGTGTTGAACTTGTAAGTGATGTTGAAACATTTGAATCTGAATTGATTAAACAATTAAAAACTGGGTGGCAAGTTAGTGCAATTCAAGGAAGTGTTGAAAAGTTTGCTCAGCTTAAAGGTGTAAAACGAAGAAAGTTGTTTCAAGATGTGCTTACTGCTGTTGAATCTGGAGGTTCTTATGAAATTCCGCATGGTGTTGGAATTCAAGTTGTGAGTGGAGAGCATTATTTAACAATGGCAGTTCCCGAGCATGTTTTGTATCATAGAACTACTAAGAAATATTTCAAGTTTGATGCATGTCATGTTGGTGTTCGAGTTAGTAAGACTCATCGTGGAGTTCATCTTGATCATCCAGTAATTATTGAAAAGTATGAACATAAGTTTGTTCAAGGTAAAGGTCGAATGCAACGTATTTGTTTAGATCAAAGTGATCGTTTTATTGATAACAGTACTAGCAAGGCATTAGCAATTAGTTATTTAGAAACTGCGAGAAATGTTTTACTGACAGGACTAGGAAAAGCATTGGAGGGATCTCATTGGCATTATTTGCCAAAAACGTTTAGACATCGTGAGATTTCAAAATCTGAAATGGAGCGACAGGGGTTAGAACCAACTAATCTTATGACTAATTATGATTAAACATTTTTTAATCAAATTTAATTAAAATTTTTATCAAAAAAAAATCAAAAAATAATCAAATAAAAATAACAAACTACTCAAAAAAGAATCAATGAAGAAATAAAAAAGAAAAATAAAGTGATGAAAAATGTCAGATTTAGAAGAATTAATTGAAGGGGAAGTAAGGCAGGTGCCTAGAAAAAAGTTTTCAGAGACGCTAGTAGGTTCGGCCATAATTAAATGGGGAACTGCGATTGGTCTTGGTTGGATGCCGAGAGATATATTGGTGGATAGTCAAGATATTAATCGTAATGAAGCATATCAACTTAACACTATTCATGGTATAACTGAATTAGTTGCAGGTATTGGGTTGTGTGGTGCGGCAATTATTCCTGGTCTTTGGTATTTAGCAATTCCAGGGGGATTAATGGTTGTAGAATCAGGAATTAGAAAAGCAATCTCTTCAGATTTGGGTGAAGGGTATACACGACCAGTTGGTAGTTTTGTTGTTGGTCTTCCATCAGCAGCAATTATGTTAACAGTAGGTTTTCCTGTGGTGGGAATTTCACGTGCTTATAATTCAGTTAAAAATTATTTTGCGCAAAAAAAAGAGACTGCAATTAATCGTGCACGTCAAACTTATTCTGATGTTGCATCAATTGTTTTAGCAGAAGATAAAATATCTGATTTAAAAAAATATTTCAAATCTAGTAATTTAAAACAAAGCTTAGATGATGGGATTAAAAAATTAGCAGATATTTATTTGGAAAAAATTATTGGAGGGGGAGTAAAAACAGTTTTTTATTTGAATGAATTAAAAACTTGTGCACCTGACCAATTAAAAAAAATTTATTCATTAGCTTTAGCGGGATTAAAATATGAAAAAAGAACAAAAGCAAAACATTACAAAAAATTAAATTTAATATATGAAAAAATTCGTAAAGAGTTTGGTGAAATAAAAGATGGTGTTGGTGTAAAAATAGAAAACCGATTTAATCAGTTGGTGAGGCGAGCAACAACAAGGCGTGACACCTATCTTTAAGTTACGGGCGAGAAATATGGTTGATTTAGAACAAATGATTCAAAATGAAATTCAAGGCAGGGACGTGCCAATAAAAGAATTAGGAAAAGTTCAAGCTACTGTTAAGGATATAACTAATAGACTTGGGCGTAGTTGGAATCGATTTGAAAAAACTGTTTTTTTTCGTTATGGTATTGCAGGTCAAATGCCTTGGGATTATCAAAAAAAATATCATGAAAAACATTTTGGCGGAGATTTTGAACGAGAAGTGGACAGAACTTTTAGAATAGCTCCTTACGTTGAAATAGGTTTTGCAATACCTTTATTTGTGGGCAGTATGTTTGCAGGACCATTATTGGAATTGATTGGTAAAATGGCGTATTGGGGGATGTATATGGAAGGATTTGCGGGGAGGAGAGCTTTACAATTAAAAATTTCTCGAAGAAAACCTGAAGTTAAAGCATTAGGTAGTGCGATTGTCTCAGCTCCATATCATGCATATCAATACATAAAAAAAGGATTTCAAAAAGCAAATGAGTTTATCGATTCAAAAGTTGACTCAGTAATTCATAGCCCTCACTACAAATCTTTGAATTATTATTGTGCTCAATTAAAAAAAGGAAAAGACGCAATCATGAAAGGGGATTTTATTTTATCGAATTACTTGAGCAAAATTGTGAGTGAAGATTCATCAAAAATAATTTTTTATCTTAATGAAATTAGAAAAGATACGCCTAATAAATTAAACAAATTATATTCATTAACTATTGCTTCATTAAAAACTCAAAAAAATAAAATTATGAAAAATAAAAGAGCTACAGCAGCACATTCGCGTCTTAAAAATTATTTTAATGATTTACTTGAAGGGTCGACAAATAATTTAGCGCATTCATATCAAGTTTTTATAAATCAAGTTTCAAGAAGGAGAGATACATTTTTGTAAATATCTGTATAGGTGATAAAAATGAGTTTAGTAGAACATTTAGAATTAGAATGGGAATATCATAAATTAAAAAGTGATTTCACATATCCGCGAAAACAAGAAAAAGATCTTGAAAAAACTGTTCAGGTTATCGAGGGTTTTCGAACTATTGGTAGTGCTTGGAGGGCAATTAGTTTATCCAAAGGTTTAGTTAAACGTGTTGCTGATGATTATTTGTGGAATGGTTATCAAGATCCAACTACAATTATGCGAGCGCTAGATTCTGTGCGTGATGTATTTATTTTTGAGGGTAAATATAAATCATTGGCTAAACTTTGCGAACTTGCGGTAGAAAAAATAGAAAGTAAAGCTAAAAATCACACATATTCAAGTCAAAAACGAGCATTAACTGAAGCAGAGTCCAAAACTTGTAGGAGTTTATTGTTGGAATCATTTCAGTTTTATACTTTGGCTGGAAAAGAAAAAAAGGCAAGTAAGATTAAAAAAAGATTAGAATCTGAATTTGGAATTTCTCATGAAGAAATATTTGTGCCTTCTTCAGATGTGGTTTTTGAGTCTAAATCCTTTGGAGAAATTGGATCTATGTATTCGCGTCCATCTCTTTTGGATATTAATATTTCAAAATCGGAAGGAATTCATCCATTTAAGTATTTGGGAGTGAGATTGATGCTCGGATTAAAAAAGATTTTTAGTTCGAGAGCGAATGAAGATTTGTATTTGGAAGCAGCAGATAAATTTTATGCTATTAATGCAACAGGTACTGCTAAGCATTACGCAAAAAAAACAGTTAACACTGCAAGAAAAAATTTGGGTGATGTGATGTCTCTAAGAGTATTAGAAAATAAACTATCTTATTATTTTAGGGAAGTAGGTAATATTTTCTTTGCAGAGGGAGATTACACGACGATGGCTAAATTGTGTGAGCAATGCGCAGTTGATGTTGGAGTAGTTGTGAGAGGAGAATTTTCTGTTAGTTCAGAATTTTTCTTAGCTAATGCTGCGCAGTTTTATAGTTGTGCAAATAATGATTATCAAGCAGAAAAAATTAATGATAAAATTGCAATTTTAAATTATTTTTATCCTAAACAAAATGATATTCGAAAAAAAGCAGCAGGTGACGAAAGATTAGCCGAATTAATGGGAGTTGCAAAACCATCAACAACAACTCAAGGCGGTAATGTGAGATCATTCGCGCCTCAATATGTTGCGCCTAAACAAATTGAACTTCCAAAAGAAGTTTTTGTGGGTGATATGATTGGAAAAATTGCAGGTGCAAAAAAACAGTATGCGAGTCAAGAACCAAATGATGATTCGCCTGTAGCACAAATTTAATTCAATTTAATTCAATTTATTTTAATTTATTTTAATTTTTTTCAAATTATTTCAAAGGTGTTGAGAATGAGTCTATTAGAAGTTATGGTTTTAAAATGGGATTTTCGTTCTAAAAAATCTCGTCATGGTGGTAATTTTAGTTCAAGTATGGGTGCAATTGATACCGCGCTTGAATCAGCTTATGCTCTCCAAGCAGCAGGATCTCCAAGTTCGGCATTAAAAATTAGTAGTGATTTATTAAGTGATGTTATTAAAGATCATGATAATCGGCGCTTAAGATCATTCGAATCAATTAATTATGTTTTAAAAATGATTCAGCCGTTATTTATTTTAGAAAAAAAATATTTTGAATTAGCAAAATTATTTCATTCAGTGCAGGGTAAGATTTCAAATGATCGAAGAGATGGAATTTTTACCATGGGTGAGATGGATCAAAGAAGAACTGAGCGAAATAATCTTTTATTAAGTGCATTTAAGTTTTATTCATTGTCGGGATTATCTTTTGATGAAACTCAATTAAGACATTCCTTGACGAGAGTTGCAGGATTTGATGAAAAAGATTTAGTGTTAACTCCAGTTAAAACTATGGATGTTTTAAACACTGATTTTAGTGGTGATTTAATTGGAGCGATTTTTGAGTCCAAACCGTTAATTGAAAAGTATTGGTCAATTAATGCATATGAGGATATTAAACACAATATTGATAGACGAAAAAGAAGATTGGGGATTACTACTGATTGCGATATTCGTGTTGCAGGATTTTATGCAGAAGCTGCAGTAAAATTATACGAGCATCAATTTTCAAGACAAGCATTTGAAAAGGCAAGTCAAGCATTAGATATTTTGTGGAAGTGTTTGGCAAATCCTATATCGAGTTCATCACCTCATAAATTACCTGTTGAAGAATTGGTTGCGACTGTTTTGCCAGTTATCGAAAATATGTATGTTCATTCAGGAAATGCAGATAAAATTGCGAAAGCATACGAACGTGCAGCAATATCTTGCGGCCTTGTATCTGAAACTGGACTTACTCGTTCCGCGGAATATTTGTTAGTTAAATCTGCGAGGATTTTATTTTATGATAGTTCAAATATTGCGGGTGCTAAGGATGCAGAACGATTATGTTTAGCAGTTCATGCACTTAAAAATTATTATCAAGATTTTTCAGATCCAAATAGTGGAGTTGATCAAGTTAAATCTGTAACTCAAATTTCAACAAAGTCAATTCCTATAAAGTCAGGTCCTAAAACTCCGAGTCATAAAACTATTGTTCGCACTCCATCACTTGTTGCAGCCCGTAACAACCAACCAGCCGCGTCAAATTATGCGGCTCGGCTGGATGGTCTTTTATCTGGTGAAGAAGATTTAGATCATTCAAATACTCAAACTTCAGGTGGTGACACTCAAGAAAAATCAGAACCATTAGTATTAGTTGTAAAACCAAAATATGATCAAGCTAGTCCTGATGATTGCGCTAAATCTGAATCAGAACCTGATGCGACTTATGTTCATCCACCCAGACACATGTCTCATGATATGGAAGAAATGTTAGCCAATATGCATCGTGCAGAACAAGCAGGATTTGGACGTCCATTAGGGACCTCTACTTATTCTTCACCAAGGTCTGCTGGAGTTGATAGGCGAAAAAAATCCAAATCTCCTGCAAGATCAAAACCTAAAACTAGTTATTCTGCAGAATCGGTTGATAAATTAGCTGCAAAAACAATAACTGTTAGGGATATGATTCGTAAAATCTCAGGCGCAAGAAAATGTTATGAATAATTGTTATGCGTAATCGTTATGGGTGGTGGATGAAATAATTGTTGTGGATAAGAGTAATTATTCTGCTTAAATATCTGTGGTTAAAACTGGATAATAAGTTTTATAAAACCTAGTGGTTTAGCTAAAAATTATGGTTTGGGGGTTTTCTTTAGACTTAGGAAGCAGAATTGAAGCAATTGTTGATGAGCATCATGATAGATATGTTGCACTAAAAAGAGCTACTGAAGAAAAAGATTATAAAACTAGAATTGACTGGTTTACGGTTGGGGCTTCCAAAAAACAAAGAAGATATGCCGAGTGGGAAAACGCCACTGATGAAAGTTTAGATTCAGGTTCACTTCCGAAATGGAATTTTTATAAAACTTATATTGTTTCAAATGCATTAAAGCTTGCTCGTAAACATGCTAAACCAAATTCGCTTGAGTTTGTACAATATTTTGAAGGTTATAGTTCATTTTATTTAGACATTATTGAGACTATGTGTGAGCCCATTGTTTGTCAAGGTGCTAATAGAAAGCATATGATTGCACGAGTGTTAGGTTCTTATTTTTCTACGTGGCATGAGAAACCCAGGCAAGTTGTTCTTGGTTTAGCGAAAGCTCAAACAGAAAGAATTAATCTTCATGCAGGTGATGGAGATTATCCCTATAAAAGTTATCAGGTTGAAGAATTTTTTAAAGCTTTTGAAAATCCTACTCTCAAACCTTATTGTGGTGATTTTGCAGAGTTACTTGGAAATATTAATAATGGTCATACTGGTGGAGAATTTATGATTGGAATTCCTTCTTTAGTTAAAGAATTATCAAAAAGTCCAGAAATTATTCCTGCTTATTTATATTTAGCAGATATTCAAAGATTTCCTGGAAGATCTGATTATTTTAATTTTATGTATTCTGATTCAATTAGTTGGTTAAAACAATTAAGTGGGTTGGATAAAACTTTTCCTTATGCGGTTAGGTTATTTGGAGAAGTAATAAAATCTGAATCTGGTGGGGGAAGGTATGATTCAGAATTATTTACCAAAAGTTTATTTTCTCTTAACGAATTATTATCTGATTCAGATTTAATTGAAGTAATTGAAGTTGCAATAATAAAAGCAACTACTGATGATGATCCAATTGAGTATTTAGATTCTTTGGTTAAATCTTTAACAGCTTGCTATGCCAAACAGCTTGCAGAATCTCCACGTGCTGAGTTAGAATCAAGTCCTGCAAGTAATATGTTGTTAGCAACAGGAACTAGTTTTCGTTAGAATTAATATAAAATTAAAATCACCATTATTTTTATTTATTTCTTAGTTGGTGTGTTGTTTTTAGTATTTATTATCTGTTTTATTCATCTGCGTGACAATCTAAGAACTATATCTTGGTTCCAATTAATTATTGCTTGTAAGAGTGCTTGTTCCATTGAAATATTTGAATCTCTTAATAACTCTAAATTTTGTTCTCTTAATTTTTCAGTTCCATTTCTTTCATGATATGTTTTAAATGCGAGTAATTGTCGTAATTCGGTGCTTGTTTTAGAAGCAGTTATTCTTGTTTCATATTCTTCAAATTCTGCTTGTGCAGTTGCATCTTTTTGAGAATCTTTTTGAGCAAATAATAATAAATAACACGCTGCAGCATGCGCGGGATTTGCATCTTGATCTAGATCTTTGAATAATGGGTGGGAAAATAAGTGTGTAACTTCTGCGGTTTTTTGATCTTCTGTTAAACAAACATCTTCAAGTGTGCTAATTGGTTCTCCACTTAAAATTGGGGAAAGTAACATTTCATCCATCATTGCTCTATAAATTGCAAGTCCTGAAACTAGTAGTGTTTTTGCGTAGGATGAACCTCTATAAATTGTTCCTGTTCGATGTCGTTTTTTATTTTGCCATAATGTGGCAAATCCAAAATCTTCATCAGATTCTCCTTCTAATTCATCAGTTATTTTTGGTTTTTTCTTTTTTTCTTTTTTTTCTTTTAGCTTTTTTTTAAATCGGTACTCCCATCTTGATTTTCTTGAAGCAGGTTCTTTAAGGTGAAGTTCATGAACTCCTTTTTTTGTTAATCTATATAGTTCATCAATAATTGCAACTTTGTGAATTCCTGATTCTGATGGTGCTGAGTAAAGAACTGATCTTGTTTGGTTCCCGGGTAAATTTTCAACTAAATAAAATGCGAGTAATTTATTTCGTATGCTTTTGTCAGGAAGTGAGTTATAACTAACATATGGGACTTGTTTTTCAAATACTGCAGTTACGTGAGATAGTTTATCGATTAACATATGTTAAAACCTCGCAGCATTTAATGACTTCTTCAGGATTTGCTCCTGCTTTTTTGATAACTTGATTTATATCTTGTAGGCTTGCACCTTTTTTTGCTTCACGAATCATTACTTGTCGTAGTGTTTCATATTTTCTCATAAGCCCTGTTTGGTGAAGGACAGTTCGAACACAATCTTTAACAATTTCTCTAAGTTTTATATTTTCATCAGCATTAGGTTCATATATTCCTGGTTGTTTTTCTAGTCGTTCTAATTCAACGTATACTATTCGTGTACTTGCTTGCACATATGCGCCTTTTGAATCTGAACCAATAACTAAATAGTGATGTCCTTTTTCAAGTTCTGAAGGTGTTGTTTGAATTTGTGGTTGGGATCTGTGAATTGGTGGTCTTCTGTGCCCCCCTCTTTTTCTTCCAACTCCTGCTTTTTCTTCATATGCTTCGGTTAAGTCTTCATAATCAGAATCAAATTCATCATTAAATTCTCCTTGAAATGAGTCTGGGTCTGGACGAGGTGTTTTGAATGTGTGTCCTTTAAATTTTACTTTATCTCCAATTCTTATTTTTGTTCCTTCAGATTGTTTTGGAGTTACGGGTGCTAAATATTGAAGTTTTAGTTTTGCAGAGTCTACGTTATGAGGTAAGGTAACTTGACAAGTATATTCTTGAAGATCATCGTCAAGATGAGCCCATCTTTTTTTCTTTGTTGCTAAAACTCCTAAGTTGCCAAATACTTTTCTTAAATCAGAATCCTTATTATCAAAATCAAAACTACTTGAAGATATTGTAAGCTCAGGGTGTGATAATAATAAAACTAAATCTCCTTGTTCTGCAGGGGTATTTAAATCAACTTTTGTTCGTGGTAGAGGCATTGTTAAAACTGCAAGAGCATAATCTAAAAATTTATCTTCAGGAATTGCATCATCAACTTTGACAGGTTTTCCTGCTACGAAATCTTTTTCACTCTCTCGAGTTATTCTGTCCCAGTCCCAAAAAGAGATTCTAGATATGCGTTCATGTTTATTTGAAACATTAATTGAAAAATTAGGTAAATCAAATAATCGTTCTGTTTGTGTTATTAATTCTTCCCACAAATAATAAGAAAATACACTTGGAAACATTTCTTCAGTATAATGACCTAAGTCGATGTCTGTTTTTCTATGTTCTGCTTGCATTTCTGCTTGCATTACTAATGTTTCAATTCTTGGGTGTGTCATTTTTTTAATTTTTTTTAATTTTTTAATTTTTTTTTAACTCTAATCTTTTGTTGGGGGTGAAATTACTATTTCAGGAGGCGCAGTCATCAAGCCTAATTGGTAATTCATAACGGTTGTATAAAATGCTCTTCGTAAATTTTTAGGTCCATTCATGATTTCAACAGTTTCTCGTCTTAATTCTGGATCTACTATTTGGCTTGCAATATAATTTGCTCCAATCATGAGCAGTAAATCAAATGTTTTTTTTGTTGTTTGCAAACGATCTTCTAAACCAGTTATTTGAGCATAAAGTAAGTTAGCAGCCATAGTTGTGGAAAGATTTACATCTTGTTTACCATATCCTGGTTTTTGATAATCTTCGGATTTTACAGTTATTCTATTTGGTGGAAATTTTGTTGGAATTCCTATTTTTCCTTCGGTAGGAATTGTAAAATTATATCTATTTGCTTCAATTATTTTTTTTGAATATATTTGCATTGCAATCATGTGTGCAATTTCTGGAAGACTTAAGTCAACTATGGAATCAAATCTTTGATCTTCATAATTTGGTTGTTCGCCATTTCGGGTTTCTCTATGTTCTCCTGGAATTAATTCATAACTATGTTTGAAATTAACTAAGTAGGCATTTCTTATTCTCATAAGTGCCATTCGAGTTACGCAATCAACATCATTTTCTGCGGCAGTTAATACTGCGAGATATCTGCGTCTTCCTTCTGAGTGAACGATGTTTTCAAACCATCTTTCTTTTTTTCCAACCCATTTTTTTTCAATTCCAATTTGATCAATTCCAACACCTACATATTCCATGAGTTGGATTGCTGCCATGCTTAATGGTTTTTTAAAATTATGACCTCTTAGTATGTTTAATTGTGCATAGCCATCAGTTCTTATTTTAAGTTCATCTTTAACAAGTCGAGTTCTGGTTAAAATTGCAGCTATTTTTTTTATTGGATCAAATGGTTCTGGTTCTAATTCTACTTGGAACAATTCTCTTTTCTCTGTTCCTCCTCGAAGTTCTGCAAGTATGTCTAGTAATTCTGCTTCATCGGAGTCTTCTAAATCTGCAGGTGCTTGCATTTCGGGTTCAATAGATTCATCTGTCATAGTGAGTTATTTCTCCATTATGTCCTTGTTGGCAAGTTCCTTCTTTTTCATTTGCAAACAATCTTGATTTTTGATGTCGATCATGAAATATCATTCCATTAAATGGTGTGCCATATTTTCCTGGATATAGTGCACTTGCAATTTGTAATGCACCTAATGCTCCAACACTTTGATTCATCCAAGTATTTTGAGGTGTAATTTCCCGTCCACAACTTTGTCTTTGTTTTGCTCGATCAGATTCACCTTTTTCATTAATTCCTATATTGCAATCTAAACAAATTGTGTGATTGGGAACATAAAGATCTGCATTAAATCCATCAAATCTTCCTGATAAACTTGCAACAACGACATCATCTTTTAATCCTTGTTGACTTACGAGCATTCTTGCTGCAAAGTTATCAAATCCGTCGACATAAACATCATATGGTTCTTCAGGATCCCATCCTTCTTCTTTTAATTTTTTCATGATGGCTTTTGTTTTTGTAGCTCCACCGGATATTGCTGAAAGTCTTTTTGCAAGAGAATGGGTTTTTCTTTTTCCTTCCATTCCATAAAATAATATTGTTCGATGAATATTTGTTGATTCGATAATATCTGAATCTAGATTTGCAATTCTTCCAAATCCCATTTTAACAAGGGAATATCCAGTCATATTTCCAATTGATCCTGCGCCGTATAATAGTGCTGCTTTTTCTAAAAAATCTTCACATTCTAAAACAAATAATTCATCTCCTGAATATAGTGGGTGAAATATTTCGGAATTATGTCCAAATTTGTAATGTAGTGGGGTTTGTAATAATTCTTCACTTTTGTCGGGGATGTCTGTAAGAATTGCTCTTACTGCTTCTTCTGCAACAAGTCCTCCCATGACCATGCTGATTAATTCTCTTGTTACTTGTGCATTTGGGCTGAGTTGAAGTCCGTTTGAAGTTTCAATTCCAAACATTTCTAGTGTTTGTTGTTCTAGTAAACTCATTTCAGGCATTAATGCTTGTTCAATAGAAGCACCATCGAGTTCGGGATGCCAAAGTGCTGCTTTGGAATATCCTGGTACTACTGCAGAACTAATGAGCGTAGAATTTGTTTCTCGTGCGTATTTAAGTGCAATTTTTTTTGATTGTAAACTTGTAGTGCAATCAATTACCACTGATGATGCAAAAAGTAACATATCCGTTCCATTAAATCCTAAATTTGCATTTAAACTTGCAATTTTATTTGCGGGTATGTTATCTCCATTAAATTTTCTAAATGCTTTTGCGTATGCATGAGCTAGATTTCCCTGGGCTAAATCAATTCCAATAAAATTTTCTTTTAATCCTTCAAAATCTTCAGGAGGAGGTTCAATTTGAGCTGTGCTAATCATTCTTAATGGGATGCCTGAAGCTGCAAAAGGAAATGCATACCACATTCCAACTGGACTATCCATGACAACTGTAACTACTGAGTTTTCTAATTTCTTAAATCCCTCAGGTCCAACTCCTCTAAGGAATCTGTCCAATCTCGCTTCTTGATTATTTGCCATTTTTTTTATTTTATATTTTTTGAATTTGATTTTTTTGAATTTTTGTTTTATTTTTTTTTTTGTTTTCTATTTTTGTTTTCTATTTTTATTATTTTGTTTTATATTTGTTATTTTGCTAAAACTTGACCTACATACTGTTCTAATGATAAATTAAATTCGCAAGTTCCTTTTTGTGATTTTATCATAAAGTCTGTGTCATGAGTTGTTAAATCGCATTCAAGTTTCATGATCATATATTCTTGATCTTCTCCTCGTAAATATGGTCTGGGAATTTCTCCTTGTAAATTTATTGGATCTTCAAATAATGATCCTATCTTTTTTACTGCATCTCTTAAATTTTTTACATCTTTGTCCATTACAGTCTGAAGAATCATAAATAAGTAAGTAGAATATTTTACATCTTGAAGTTTATAATTTGCAAGGTATGCTCCTGCTGCATGATAAAATCCAATAGTTATATCTTCTTCATCAAGAGAATCATCTTTTTGAACTCCAACTATTGGGATATTGCTTGGCCAGTTTGTTAAATCTGGATTCTCAACTCCGACTAATGCTTTTTTTCCAGGTACAATGATTCTTGGTTTGCTTCCAGAAACTGCGATTCTTCTTTTGGTTGACCAGTATACTTTTTGATTTATTTCATGTTCCAGAGTATTTTCATCCCAGTATCTTCCTTGTGCAGATAAATCAGTAATAACTTCAACAGGAACTTCGAATGGTTTTTCGTATTCGTTATTTATGGAACCTCGAGCTAGCAATTGAATTTCTCCAAAAGTTTGATCTCCCAGTTCATTATAAATTAAACTTGTTGCGGTTGCAACATATAATCCTTGTTCTGCGCATATTACTCCTCTAAAGTCTAAATGTCGTCGTAATAATTCTCGAAAGCCACCTATTCGTGCTAAGTTAGTTTCATTAAAAACTCCTTCTTCTCGAAGTCCCATAATAAAATCTGCTTCCGCATGTAAATCTCCTAAATCATATCTTAATGTTAGATAATCTGCGGATTCTGGATAAAGAACTAATTCAAATCCTTCAATTTTCGGAGTTATGGGTCCAAGTTCTTCAAACATATCTTTGTATTTGCTTAGGTCCATGTTGGTGGTTCCTAACCAGTGTATAAAATTTGAAAGATTAATAACATCTTTTTCTGATCGTCTAGGAATTCCACTTGTAAATGGGTGTCTGTGAACAATTCCAACAACCATTAGTTCGTGAGGAGTTCCTTCTCGTTCTTCTTCTCGATTTATTCTTACTAATTCGTCAAGTGATTTTGCTGCATCATTTGGTTTGAAATTTACATCAACACCTGTAACAAATTGTCCTTGTTGTAGTAATGTATCAACTATTAATTGTGGTCGCATTCTTTCAGCTAAACTATAACCATACCATTCATATTTGCCTGCGCTTAGTGAATCGAGAACAGTTCCAATTGCAATATTTTTTTTATGTGCGCTTGTAGTAATTCCAACTTGATTAAATGGGAGTAAATGATCTAGGGGAGTTTCTTCTTGGAGTGCTGCTAAAAGGACTGCCGCTTCTCTTTCTTCAAACTCGCGAGTCATTTTAATAATCATCTCCATCAGTCTGTCTTGCAATTTGTTCTTCTCGAGCAGAGTCTTCAGCACCTATTTTGTGAATATTTCTAAGCATGTATCCTTGTTTTACTGCTTCATCTTTTGTCAAAACTGTGCCTTTTTCAAGTCCACGTGATCTATGCATTCTATCTAAATGATAATCTACAAATTCTTGACGGTGACTATCTAAGAAATTTCCTTCTGAATAATCTAAGAATGCAACAAATCCTTCTGCAGTCATTGGAAAACTTGGATATCCTCCAATATGGCAAATTGTAGTTAAGTGTCCATATACTCTTTGCATTTGAGGATCTACTAGGGATATGTGCATAGAAAATGGTGCGTCACTTTTTATTGGTCCTCGATAAATTACTCCATTATCATAACTGCCTGGAGGAAGATATTGTATTTCTCCATTAACAACTCTAAGTCCAATACATAAGTCTCCTGCAAATCCATCGGGATCATGTTCTTTTACAACAAACATGTTTTCATCAGAAGTTGTTTGTCTTGCAAATTTTGGTATTCGTCTTCCAATGTAATATATATTTCCATTTCTAAAAAATACTAAATTTTGATAACTGAATTGTTCTAAATCCATTATTGGCATGTAGTCTACATCTTTGAGAATATTATCTTGAGCAGAATCCATTTTTGATTTTAATTCAGAAGTTGCGTCAGCTTTTACTAAATGTGTTATGTATGTTTGGTATACGTCATTTAGGTGAGAAACTTTACCTCCTTGAGTGTGTAGTCCTAATGATTTTCCGTTAATTTTTGCAACAAGTTCTGAATCAGTTGCAGTTTCTTCAGTAAGTACGAATGCATGATTATCAATTATTAAACAAGGAGTATCTCTTAGCACCATTGAAAGAACTGATGTTGTTCCGTCATATTCTCGCTGAGATGTTTCATCCCAATCAGAAACAAACGGAGCTTTTCGTAGGTGTGCACTTTTAAGTTGTTTTTCTAATTGATCTACTATATGTGTTTTTAATTCAAGATCTTTTGTTGTGGTTTCTCCTTGTTCGCCAAGAATTTCTTTAATAATTTGCTCTCCGGTTTTTACTTCAACGTCTTCGTCTAAAATACTTGCGAGTCGATCTTCTGCTGAAGCATTAACTAATAGGGGAAATATTTCATCAACAACAAATTTTAGAAGTGTGTATTTATTCATAAACGAAACTAGAGTGTCATCACTTCGTTCTAAGTTATCTGTTATGAATCTATTTTTTGTTTCATTTATTTCTGCGCGATTAGAAAGTCGGTCGGATAATTCTAAGTCTGATACTAATACTCCAGAACTTAATGGATAATAAACTTGAGAATTCCCACAGTTTTGAACTATGTGATCTCCTGTTGGTTCTTCTGTTGTATGATCACCTATAAAATAGGCTTGATCATCAAAAAATACTACTGATGATTTCTTCGCTTGAATATAATCTAAAAAGGTTTGTATCATTTAGTTTCTGCAACCCACCTCTTTTGCAGCGTCTAAATTTTTCTTTATTTTTTTGTTATTTTTTCTGTTATTGCGTTTAAATTAAATCATCTAAGGTTTCATGTCCTGGACTTCCTCGTCGACTCATAGTAGCTCGTGCTCTATGAATTGTGTGAGAAGTTCTTGATGGTTGACTATACGCAGGGGCTTTTTTAGGTGTAGGTTTTGCACTTGCAGGTTTGCTTGGCGCAGAACTAACAACTCTTCTTGTTGGATTCGCAACTTGAGGTGTTGCAACTTTTTCTTCAACAGTTCCTGAAGTTGGAGTTGAATCGCTTTCAGTCATGGTAGCTTTCGCTCGATATTTACCTTCATCCATACGCATATAATCGCTTAATTTTTTGGTAGTCTTTGAAGTTATTGCTTCTCCATTAAGTGTCCATACTAATTCTTCTGAAGCATCATCGCCTTGTGCTCTTTCATATGTTGTTTGCAATCCTTTTGCAATTCGTCTATCTGTTGAAGTGGTAAACAAGTTTTTTTGTCCAGCCCTTTCTACTAAGTGTACTAGTGCGTCATATGCATTCATTTCTAGAATTTCTGGTTTACACACGGCAATTGCGCAACTGTCAAGTCTTGAACTTGGGCCTAAGTGTAAAACATAGTGATGTTTAGGTTCTGCTCTTCGAAGTGGACTTTGAGCAGGTCTTTGAGTTTGAGTTGATTGTATTCTATCTGGATGCGCATAATTTGCAAAGTCAGAACTTCCGCGTCCATCGCGAAGTCCTCTTATTCCAATTTCAGCTCCTTCTTCAAGTCCGTTTGGACAATTACTAACAAAAATTGTTCTACCGTTATCATCGCGAACTCTAGCATCTCCTCTGCCGCCAAATCCTAATACTTTGTAAATTTGATCTTCTCTACCCATTTAAAAACGCCCCCAAAATCTCTTATTAATTAATATATATTTATTGAAAATTATATTTTTATTAATTAGTTCTGCCCTTATTATTTATAAGTTTTTTTATCTTGGAGTGGCAACGTTTTAGCGAGGACAAATCTACTTAGAATTGTTTACATATTTAGTTAAAACAGTGTACTAGAATTAATTAAATTAAGTAAAATCATTTAAAAATTTACGATCGCTTATACCAACTTAACTACTTTAAGTTTTTACTCTACTTTTATTTCTTTGACTTCGTAGAATCGACGAATATTTTTTTCTAAATTTCGCAAGTTTTTAGCATTTCTGCCAATTAGTAGTCCTTTGGTTTGCATGTTGTCTTCAGTAATCACTATTGTGCCTTCTTCTTCCTTTATGTTGTTTATTCGTAAAGGTTGGATCATGTTTTTGATAAATCCAATTAAGCTATCTTCAAATTCAACAATCTTAATTTTTTTACCAAATGCTTTTCCAAGTTTAGGTACGTTTTCACTGCCTTTTCCTAGTGCTTTCCAAAGTTGTCCTTTATCCACTATAAAAACTAGTCTATCTTGTATTTCATCAAAGAAACAATCTTTACACTTCGCTCTAGTTATTTTCTCGAACAAAGTAAACTGTTGTATAGTTTGTTGGTCGTAAGTTATTTTTGTCATAGAACATCAAAATATTTATTTTTTTACTCCTAACACTTTTATGTTATGAGGTCGTTTACAAACATCTCCTAACTCTTCGTTAGATATTTCTAAATCGATTATTTCAACACCAGCAATTTTTGCATAGTGTTTGATATCTTCGCTAGTAATATCATCGCAGTTTGAGCATAAGAATACTTTGTCTATTGTTCCTTGTCTTAATCCTTTTACAGTTGTGTCTTGTCCAAAGATTAATTTTTCCTCTTTCAGTAATTTTTTAATTTCTGCTATTACGTCAGCCATTTATAACACCTGTAACCTTATTTTTTACTTATCATTTAAATGTTTTTAGTTTTTATGATTGTTCTTATTTTTGAAATAAATCTTAGACTTCTATACTTTTTTTCGAAGTCCAGGCATTCCAGTTCCAATAGGTATTTCTTGATTAAGCATTACATTTTCAACAATACTTGTTAATTCATCTTCTTCTCCTGCAAGTGCTGCGTTGATTATGTGTTTGATTGGAGTTTCAAATGATGCTCTTGCAAGTACTGAACTTTTATCTCTAATAATACCATATCTTGTAATTCCTTGTAATATTCCGTTTGAACACATAAGATCTGAAATTAAGATAATATGTCTTTCATCAATATTTAGACCTTGGCTTCCAATTACTTTTAGTACTTCACGAATAATTGTTTCTCTTGCAGCTTCAATTCCTAAATATGCTGTTACTTCTTGAATATCATTTGAGATTGTTCTTGTTTCATCTACAAATTCTAAATTGTTTATTTCTTTTAGATTTGATCCAGCAGTAATAATCATAAATTCATCTTGTTTTCGTACAGGTAATACTTGAGTAATTCCCTTAACTCCTGCAACATGTAATTCTTTTGCTTTTTCTTTTACTTTGTAAACATCATTAAGACCTGCATCTTTTCCACTAACTTTAATTGAAACAACATTATCTTTTACTTTTATGCTGTGGTCTTTTAGTGGTTTTTCAAGTGATTTTTGAATATTTGCAGGTGTAGTTCCAAATTCTTTTAATTTGTCTTCATTTAAAATTACATCAACAACCATATCAACAATATTTATTGAAAATTCTTTTGTTAAGTCTTTTAATTTTGTTTCTTTAATTTGTGATGCAATGAGTCTAATATCTTTTCCTTTACTATATGGACTTCGTAAAAAAACTTCCATCATTGGTGTTGAAATTGTTTTTCTTGCATCTAAAATTTCAATTATCCTTGGAAGACCGACGGTTACGTTCATTTCCGCAACCCCTGCCAAGTGGAATGTGTTCAAGGTCATTTGTGTACCCTGCTCTCCAATTGATTCTGATGCTACAAGCCCTACACTTTCACCTGGTTCTACCTGAGTGTCAATATATTCTTGTTCTACTGCTGCAAGGATTTTTTTTAGAAGTGGTTTAGTTATCTTTTCGGGTAACTCTTCTTTTACTTGCTCCAGTATTTTTTGAGGAAGTTTTTTTTCATATTCTTTGAATAGTGCATCCATTTTAGTACCTTTTTGATTTTTTATATTTTCTTATTATAATTGTTAATTATGAGTAAAAGATTTAACATTAAGTTTATGCTTTTTTTGCATGTATAACTTCAGAGATTACTCCTTTAATGTCTAGTTTTCCACCAACTGATTTACAAACATCAATTCCATCTTCTCCATATTTGAATTGGATGATTTTATGACTTGCATTTCTTACAGTATTATCATAGTCTACTTTTATATCTTGCATCGCGTTTGCAAGTCTTCTATATAGGTATCCTGATTTTGGTGTACGAAGAGCTGTATCCATCAGACTGTCTCGTCCAGTCATTCCCATGAAGAAAAACTCGTGTGGTTTTAATCCTTGTTTGAATCCGCGTCTAATAAATCCTCTAGCGGAAGGTGTTAAGTCTCCTCGTTTAAAACAACTTAGGGTTCTTCCCTTGTAGCCTTTAATAATTCGACCTCCTCTCATAGCTTGCTGACCTACACATGCCGCCATTTGAGCTAAGTTTAGAGGTTTTCCTCTTGCACCACTTCGTGACATCATTATTGTTCCTGTTTCTTTGGTGCTGTATTCGTCTACAATTTTTCCTGTTTCATTCCTTGCTTTATTTAGTCGCTCAAGAATTTTTAATTCTAAAGTTTCTTGCATGGATTTTCCAGGGAAAGTTTCGAGTTCTTCTTTATTGAATGATTCAATTAGTTTATCTACATCAGTATATGAATCAGTTAGGATTTCTTCTATTTTTTCTTGAGCAATTTTTGGTAAGTCTGTATCTGCAATAGAAGTTGTAAACCCGGTGTATTTTAAAGTGAAAATTCCAAGTTTTTGGATTCTTGCAATTAGTCCTGCAGTGTAAGCATCACCATACTTTTTGTGTATGTGTCTTAACAATAATCCTTTTGCTTCTCCAAGACTTAGTCTGTCCATGTATCCTTTTTTGAGTTGTCCATCAACAATTTCAATTTCATCTTTACTCATAGTTTTTCCATAATAAGTTAATCCTTCAGGAAGTAACATGCTGAATAATTCATTTCCTGTAATGATCTCTTTTTTTGGTAATCTTGAGTAATCTTCAATTCCTACTTTCATTAAAATGTCAACTGCTTTTTTTCTTGGAATTGCTTTAACTAGTTTTGTTAGAACATAATTTCCTGATACTGCATCTTGAATACATCCAATTACGCTCAGTCCAAATCCTGGTGAGATTAATTGTGTTTGTACTTGCATCAGAGTTTGTGCTTCTGCTCGTGCTTCTTCAGTTTGTGGGATGTGTAAGTTCATCTCATCTCCGTCGAAGTCCGCATTGTATGGATTACAAACAGTTGGATTTAACCTAAATGTTCTTCCAGGTAAAACTCTTACTCGATGACACATCATACTCATTCGATGCAAACTTGGTTGTCGGTTAAAAATTGCAATATCGCCATCCATTAAGTGTCGCTCTACCATGTATCCTGGTTGAATTTCTTCTAAAATTGCTTCTTTCATGTCATCTGTAATTTTCTTTTTCTTTCCATCAGGTCTTACTACGTAGTTTGCTCCTGGATACTTTTTTGCTCCATTTTCAATGAATTTTTTTAAGTATGCAGAGTTCCATTCAGTCATTCTTTCAGGAACTGTTAATTTAGTTGCAACAATCATAGGAACTCCTACTTCATTTAGTTCGATCATTGGATCTGGACTAATTACAGTACGCGCACTAAAGTTAGTTCTCTTTCCTGCAAGATTGTGTCTAATTCTTCCTTCTTTACTTTTGATTCGCTCAGCAATTGTTTTTAGTGGTTGTCCACTTCGATGTCTTGCTGGTGGTAACTGTGGTACTTCATTGTTGAAGAATGTTGTAACGTGATATTGGAGTAAGTCCCATAAATCTTCAATAATAATTTCTGGTGCTCCTGCATTAATATTTTCAAAAAGACGTTGATTGATTCTTACAATATCTCCCATTTTGTGTGTGATATCATCTTCACTTCGCTCTCCTGATTCAAGAGTAATACTAGGTCTCATAGTTACAGGCGGAATTGGCAGTACTGTTAAAATAAGCCATTCAGGTCTCATTTGTTTTGCATTAAATCCTAAAAAATTAACATCGTCTTCA
Organism: Candidatus Woesearchaeota archaeon; assembly: GCA_018675335.1. NCBI lineage: Archaea > Nanobdellati > Candidatus Woesearchaeota > Candidatus Woesearchaeota archaeon. The sequence goes on along the minus strand of JABGYH010000003.1, from coordinate 78,664 downwards.
CTTAATTTTTCAAGTCTTGTTCGAATTTCAATAGGTGAAATTCTTTTATCTGCCTCAAGGAATGTTGATGGTTTTTCAAGAGTGATTTTTTGTTGTCTTGATTTACAGTGAGGACATTTATTGATTGTTTTTAGTGATTTAACATTTTCTGTGATAAATTTTCTTCTTGATTCTAAACTTTCGAATGCATCAAAGTTTTCAATTTTTTCTAAAATCTTTTCTCTTTGGTTGTTTGGAATTAGTAATTTACCACATTCTTTACAACTGCATTTGATGATTGTTAAAATTAAACCTACATAATTAATGTGAATTACTGGTCTTGCCATTTCAATATATCCAAAGTGTCCTGGACATTCTTTTAATTTTGCACCGCAAGTTCTACATCTAAGTCCTGGATCAATTACTCCTAATCGTGTATCCATAAGACCTCCGTCTACTGGATATCCTTCTTTATCGTAAAGCTCAGGTGTAACAACTTTAGCCGAAGCCATTTGCTTAATTAGTTTTGGACTCATTATTCCGAAAACTATGCTTTTTACTTTTTTGTGCGGGTGCTGTGGTAAGCCTGTTTCATCAATCATTTTGAGTAACCTTCTTGAATTTTATTTTTTTTGGATTTCATTAAATATTAATTGAAATTTAATAAAAATTTTTAAAAATAATAATTTTAAACCTAAACAATTCTAATATTTATTGTCAAGGATTAGTTTTGGGTAGATTCCTAAACTTTTGAATTCGTCGAGTAATAGTTTAAATGCATATGATAATTCAATTGCATTAATTTCTACATTTTCTCCACAAATTGGACAGTAGCATTTGTTTTTGTATACATTATATACTGCAAGCATTCCACATTCTTCGCATACTGGTAGTATTGTTTTGTCTGCATCAAATCTCTCTTTTAACAATAAACTTGCTCCATGCGCAACAAATGTATCCTTCTCCATCTCTCCTAGTCGAAGACCACCTTCTTTTGCTCGTCCTTCAGTTGGTTGACGAGTTAATAACTGTACAGGTCCTCGTGCTCGTGAGTGAAGTTTGTTTGCAACCATGTGTCTTAATCTTAAGTAGTACATGTTTCCAATGAATATTTTTGCTTGGATTTGTTCGCCGTTTTCTCCATCATATAATGTTTCAGTTCCGTCTTCTTTAAATCCTAATGATAATAATTCAGACCGTAAGTCTTCTTCTTTTTCTGCAACAAATGTAGTTCCATCGACGTATCTTCCGTTTAATGCTCCTGCTTTTGCGCCAACAAGTTCTATTAAATGTGAAATTGTCATCCTTGATGGAATTCCTTTTGGACTGAATATTAAATCAGGAACAATTCCAGATGCACTAAATGGCATATCTGTTGAAGGTAAAAGTATCCCTACAATTCCTTTCTGTCCATGTCTTGAAGTAAATTTATCTCCAATTTCTGGAAGTCTTTGTTCTCGCAGTCTTGATTGGATTAGTTTATTTCCTTCTCCATTTTCAGTAATTAGAACAAAATCTACAACTCCAATTTCTCCATGTTGAAGTGCAACACTACTTTCTCGTCTTTTATCAAGTGCTAGATTATATTCATCCATTGAACTTAAGAATCTTGGAGGGGAAGTTTTTCCAATAATTACATCTCCTTCTCCAACTGAAGCTTCAGGATAAATAATTCCATCATCTTCTAAGTATCGGTAATCATGCTCAGATCTAAATCCTTTGATATCTTTATCAGGTAAACAAATTTCATCTGTTAATCCGCCTGCATATCTTAGTTCTTCTGCAATGCATGGTCTAAAATATGTTGATCGTCCAAATCCACGTTCAACACTTCCTTTGTTAATAATTACTGCGTCTTCCATGTTATATCCTTTATAACTCATTACTGCAACTACAATATTCTGTCCTTGAGGATGTTTATCATATGCAGAAAGATCATACATTAATGTATCAACCATTGGTTTTTGTGGTGTTTGTAGAATGTTTACATCCATGTCTACTCTTACAGGAAAATTTGCAGCGTATAATCCGAGGCCTTGTTTTTGATTTTTTCCTCCGATAAGTACCCTTGGTCCTGGTGAGTAATTACTGTATGGTACAAGTGCGGTTGCAATTCCCATAATGCTTATTGGATGTATTTCCAAATGAGTGTGATCGGGTGTTAAGTCTTCTTCAAAGAAAGCAACTAAAGAATTTTCTTCTTCCATAGCGTCGAGGTATTCGATTACGCCTTGTTTGTTTAAATCTTCCCAGTTTATTTCTCCTTTTTTTAATTGTTGAGCGTGTTTGTCTGTAAATGCACTTTTTCCTTCTTTAACTACAATTAAAGGTCGTCTAATTCTTCCTTTTGTTCCTTCAACAAAAACAGTTTTTAGATCAGGGATGTAGTTTACATTTATTCCATCGTGAAGATTTCCTTTTCGTCTTTCTTCTATAATTCTGCCAACGAATTTTTCAGGTTCTTCAATTTCTCCAACAAATTTGTTGTTTACGAATACTTCTGCCATTTTGATTATACCTCGGGATTACAATAATTTTTTAACAATTATATTTTCATCAATTTTATGTTCAGTAAATTAGTAAGTTAAATCAGTCAAACTAATTTATGACATAGTTTTCAAGCCCATTCCTTTTAACGCTTTAATCATTTCTTCTTCAGGAACTGCTAGTGATACTTTGGATAATAATGCTAGATTTTTTCTAAGACCAATGTTTGTACCTTCCGGAGTCTCCATAGCACATAATCTTCCGCAGTGTGTTGCGTGTAATTCTCTTGCTGCGAAATTTTCTTGTGATGCGGATAATGGTGATACAACTCTTTGTAAGTGAGATGTTGCATCAAGGAAATTGTGTCTTTGAATTCTCTGACTAATTCCTTTTCTTCCACCAACCCATGAACCGGTTGCCATTGAACTATAGATTCTTTGTGTTAATAGTTTGTCTCTAATTATTACTTTAATTGAAGGGAATTTTCCTCGTTTTACGATTCGTTGAAAATTATACAACAAATCATTAACTAAAACTTTTAAATTTACAGTAAATAAATCTGCAAGTAAATCTCCTGCAAGTTTTAGTCTTTTGTTTGAATAATGATCTTTATCATCTAGTCCGATGTCACCTTCAGTTGTTAAAATAAATTTTTTCAACAATTTACAAATATTGTAGGATTTTGGTATTCTATCTCTTGCAGTAACTCCTATGTGTGATAGTAAGTATTTGTCAAGAATTTCTCTCATTCTTTCTATTCTAATATCTTTTGCTTGAGTAATACCTGTTTTCTTTGCAATATAATCAAGTGCATCATCTTCTGTTTTTATGTCGACGAATTCGTATAAATTTACTAATAAGCTGTCAAAGTTTTTATCTTTACTTACGAATGTCATTATGTCTTCATCTTTTGTAAGTCCTAATGCTTTTATAATTACAATTAAAGGAATTCTTTTAACTCGAGTAAATGTTAAGTAGAAAATTCCGTCTTTAAGTTTTTCAATTGTGTGTGGAATTTTAAATGAAGGTCCTTCTGAAAATATTTTTCCAACATATGCACTAACTCCGATTTTTTGTTTTTCAATCATTAATCGATTTGATGCTAAGTCTTCAACTCCGATGATTACTTTTTCAGTTCCATTTACTATGAAGTATCCTCCATGGTCGTCTGGATCTTCGCCTTTGTCTATGAGTTCTTCAGGACTAGCTTTGCTTAAATGGCAATATTTTGATTTAAGCATGATTGGTAATTGTCCAATTTGTGTTACAAAACTTTCTCTTTGTACTCCATTGATGTGTGCGCTTACTTCCATATATATTGGTGCGCTGTAACTAATTTTTCTTAGTCTACATTCTACAGGATATACTTTTCGTTTACTTCCATCAGCTTCAGTAATTTCTGGTTTAGTTACCCAAATTTTATCGAATTTAATTTTAAATTCCTCTACATTGTGGGGGATTATTGTAGGTTCGATAATTTTGTTAGCATCTACAATTTTTTGTAGTTCTTGATCAATAAAATTGTTGAATGATGCTACATTTGAGTCTGTGAGGCTGTGTTCCTCAAAGTACTTTTTTAGAAGAATTGTTTTTTTATCGTCTTTCTTTTGAGCCATTTTTTTTAAGCCTGTTTATTTTTTTTATTTTGAGTTATTTTATGATTTTAATCAAGTATGATTGATCATAAATATTCGTTTTTGAGCTTGATATGTGGGTGTTGTGTGTGATTTGTTGAGTGAGTTAATTTAATATGGAGATTGGTTAAAATAACCCATAATAAATTTAATTTTAAAATAAATAATAACTAACATCTCCGATAGCTAACTATCTAATCAATGATGCTTCTATAATATACAGTATTTCCTGCAGTGATGCTGCTTCTTTCAATTTTTACAACATCTCCAGTCTCTAGATCCATGTTTCTTATTGCTGGATCTTTTGAAGTTATAGAAGGTAGTTCTTTAACAGTAATGTTGTACTTTGCAAGAAGTTCTTTTTTTTCTTTTTCCGATAACTTCTTGTGTTTAGGAATTAAAACGTGTTTAGGTGCTTCCTTTTTGGCCATATTTGGATCCCCCGAAAAATTTTATGGTTTTTTTTAAAATATTTGCAAATGTAAAATTTATAATAAAATGAAATAAATAATTTTTAGCGATAAAAAATAAAATATTTATGCGGAAAAAATTGGTAGGCCGGACGGGACTTTCATCAAAATTTTTACAAAATTTTTGTAAAAACCTATTTTGAACCCGCGACCACTCGATTTCGATCATATCATCGCCTTTCAGCGATTTTATGTTAAAAGTCGAGTGCTCTATTGCCCGAAAGACAAGGAATTCAACTGTAAAGTTGTTTTGTCTCGCTCCAGGCTGAGCTACCGGCCTGTATAAACGCCCTGGCCGGGATTTTCATGTTGTTAACCCCGAAATATTGGTGTTAAACTTTTTGAACCCGAGTCGAAGCCTCGACAGGGCTTCATGATAGGCCGAGCTACACTACCAGGGCTTTTTTCCCGCATTGCAGGACATAAATCTTTCTACTATCTAAATTTGTCTCTTTATGATCTCTGTTTGCTGTAGAAAGGTTTATTCATAGTATTGGCTAAATTTTTTACCCCTTTTTAAACGTTTGTTTTTTTAGCATTACTTTTTTAAATAATATAAAAATAATCTTATAAATATGCACTTTTTTTGATTAAATTGGGCATTAATTTGATTTTTTTGCATATTTTTTCATTATTTTAGGTAATTTTCATGTTTTTTTTTGTTAATTATCGGGTAATTTTTGGTATTTACAGCATATTTTTGTTAAATTAGGATATAATTTGGATTAATTTCGACAAATATATCAATAATTCAATAAATACTGTAAATTAATATATCTTAATAAACTGCTATTAATAAATCACGTTTAATAAACCAATCTTAATAAAAATGACATAATAACTATTTGGTGAATATCATGAAATTATTGTTAATATATCCTCCATTTGGAACCCCTGGAATCGTACCATATTCTATATCTTATTTGAAGAGTTTTGTTACTGATAATATTGATACTGCCAAAAATGAGGTTAAATGCATTGATTTAAACGCTAAATTTCACAGATTTAAATTTATTAAATATTATTTTAAGATTAAAACTGTGCAAAATGATGGGGATTATTCCACTGTTCTTTCGGATTTTTATAAAGATTCAACAAAAGTCTATTCTGATAATAATAAGTTAATTAGAACAAATCTTTCACTTTCTAAGGTGGATTTGGGGGCTGAAATTGGTGTTGCTGATGAGCGTGATGATGGTGATAATGGAAAAAATTGCGAAGTTGAGGCAAACTCTAAATCTCCTGAGTTTTTTGAGCAACTATTGGATCTTATATTAAAAGAAAAACCCGATTTAGTTGCATTCAGCATTGTTTATAGTAGTCAATGTTTTTACGCAACAGCACTAATCAACAAATTGAATCAATTAAATATTCCTTGTATTGTGGGAGGACCATCAGTTAATCAAAATCTTAAAAAAATAGCTCCGTATCTTTCAAATGAAGTTGAATTATTAAAACTAGTAAAAAAAATTAATCTTGCTGAATTGAACTTGACTAAAATTGGTCTTGATGAACAAGGGGTTGATGCTGATCGTGGTGGTGGAGATACTGCTGCGAATGATAGTTGTGATTGTAACAATTTAAATTGTGAAACTGTTTCAGATTATTCAGATTATGATTCTAAAGATTATTTGTCAAAACATTTAATTATTCCACTAAAAACTTGCAGCACTTGTTATTACAGGCAATGTGCTTTTTGTACTCATTACAAGGATGAATGTTATTTTGAATTCAAGTTAGATAGAATAAAAAAAACAATTGAGAAATCTAAACAAAAATATTTCTTTTTTATTGATGATATGATTTCACCGTCAAGGTTAATAGAATTAGCAGAGATGTTAACTCCGTTGAATGTTTTTTGGTCTTGTCAATTAAAACCAACAAAAGAACTTATTCCGATTCTGCCAAAATTATATGAATCTGGTTTGCGGTGTGTTTGTTGGGGTATTGAATCTGGAAATCAAAGAATTCTTAACTTGATGAAAAAAGGAATTACAACTGAAATTGCAGAGCAAGTATTGTTGGAAAGTAAAAAAGTTAAAATCAAAAATGTTGTTTTTATTATGTTCGGGTTTCCAACTGAAACTGAGTCTGAGTTTAAAGATACAATTTCGTTTTTAGAAAAAAATTCAAATAATATTGATCTAATTTCAACAAGTTTATTTGGACTTCAACAAGGAAGTAAAGTTTATAATGATCCAAAAGAATTTAGTATTGGAAAAATAATTGAAACTCCAAGAACTTTGCTTGACGATAAAATATCTTTTGAAATAAATCCTGAAGTTGTTAAAAATTCTGATTGTATGACCTCGCAGCGTGCAAAAGAAATGAAAGATAATTATCGTAAATCAATTAATAATTTAAATAAACTTCCAAAAATTTTTAATTTTTTTAAAGAACAAATTATGTTTTTTGATTAAATGTTTTTAAAAATAATTCTGCTCAAAACTTTATTTCGTTGTAATAGTTCTTATTATTTTTTTAATTAATTTTACCTATTCTTTGCATATTTTGCACTCGTTTGGGTTATATAGTTTACACATCTTTCGCAAATCTTTTGCATAACCTTTATAACCTTGCACTTCTATTATTGAGAGTATGGAGTTTCATGGTTTTACATTAGATAAGTTTCAAGAAGATGCGGCAGAGTCTGTTAAAAAAAATCTGTCTGTAGTAGTTTCTGCTCCGACTGGATCTGGAAAAACATTAATTGCTGACTATATTATCGACCGAGAACTTAAAGGGACAAAAAGAGTTATTTATACTGCGCCAATAAAAGCATTATCTAATCAAAAATTTAAAGATTTTACTCAACAATATGGTGAAGATAAAATTGGTTTGATTACTGGCGATATTGTTATTAATCCTCAAGCTCAAATTTTGATTATGACTGCCGAAGTTTATCGTAATATGGCAATAATTAATGATCCTGTACTTCAAAATGTTTCTTATTGTATTATGGATGAAATTCATTATATTAATGATGAAGAAAGGGGCTATGTTTGGGAAGAATCAATTATTTTCTCATCAACACAAGTTAGGTTTCTTTTTCTTTCAGCAACAATTCCTAATGCGCAAGAATTTGCAGATTGGGTTGGAAAAATTAAAGAGCATCAAGTTGCAGTTATCATGCATGATATTCGGTCAGTTCCATTAAAAATTCGTTTTTTTGATGTGGATTTAGGAATTACTACTCTTGATAAAATTAAAGAAAAAGCAGAGGAAGATAAATATCCTGATTATAATTCTATTCATAAAAGACAGCACTCAAGATCGCCAAATTTTATGCACAGGCGAAGAATTCCTCCTCCCAAGTATCAAGATTTAATATTGGATCTTAAACCGTTAGGGTTGTTTCCTTGTATTTATTTTGTTTTTTCTCGTGCTAAAACTCAAGAATATGCATTTGAGATTTGCAAAAAAAATGATTTTTTGAATAGGTCTGAAAAAAAGGAAATGCTCTCGCTTATTAGTGATTTTTTTAATAAATTGAATAAAGATCTGCATTCATTAAGATCAACTAAAGAGTTAAGAAATTCTCTTTCAAATGGGGTTGCATTTCATCATGCAGGACTCCTTCCAGAAATTAAACATATTGTAGAATCATTATTTACTAAAGGATTAATTAAAGTTTTATTTGCAACAGAAACGTTTGCTGTTGGAATTAATATGCCTGCAAAATGTATTTGCATGGATTCGTTAAGAAAATATACTGGAACTGGGTTTAGATTTTTAACTTCAAAAGAATTTTTCCAAATATCTGGAAGGGCAGGACGACGTGGAATTGATAAAGAAGGATTATCTGTTTCTATGGTTTATAGGCCCAATGCTGATTTTAGAAAAATTGATTCATTCACAAAAAAAGATTTGCTCCCAATTAAATCTCAATTTAAACTTTCAATTAACACTGTGTTGAATATGATTGATCTTCACTCAAATGATGAAATTAATAAAATTCTTAGAATGAATTTTTTTACGTTTCAAGAACTTAAAGGCAAAGATGCAAGGTCTGTTAATATTTCTATTAAAGCAAGATATAATAGCATTGTTAAAAAACTTATGAATATGGGTTATGTTGAGATTGCTCACAATCTTTCAGATGATGAAATGATTCAGTTGGAAGGTTCTAAAAAATCTAAACTTAAACTCGCAAAACCTACTATGCGATTGACAAAACTTGGTAAGTTCGCATCTTATATTTTTGCAAATGAAATTGAAATTTCTCAAATTTTTGAAGCAGAGTTTCCAATAACGTTTACTCCTTATACTGCAATTCTTATAATTGCTGCATTGCTTTTTGAGGAGAAAAGGGACACTAAATTTTACAAAACATTTCGCACAAAAGAATTGGTAAAAATTGAATCTGCATTTTATAATCATCCTTTTTTTAAGAAAGAAAAATGGCATAAAAATTTAGAAAATCTAACTGCGTTAATTTATCCTTGTTTTTTGGGAAAACGGTTTGTTGAATTACTTCAGTATTCTAATCTTCCTGAAGGTGATATTATACGAATTTTCATGCAAGTTCTTGATCGTCTTGAACAAATTGAGAGAGCATCAGAAAATTCTGAGTTAAAGAATGTCATTTATGATTCTAAAAGTTTAATTAAGAATTGTTTGGATGGAATTCATGTTTTCTAAATAATCTGTGTCAAGCTATTTTTGAATTTATACTTATTAAAAATTGGGTCATAGAATTAATATGTTGGTTATTTTGCTATGCAGCTCTTTGAGTATTACTATTTGCAGCAATTGAGGGCATTGTTGGAATTACTTCTGGATGTTTTATTGCTTGATCAAGTGCCTGGACTTTTTTAATTTGTTCAATGGTTGAACTTTCAAATCGTTTGTGCATTTTAAATAAACTATTTCCTTTAGTAATCGTATTTAGTAATTCTTTTTCTGCTTCTTGATAGTGTACGTGTGCACTTCTATCGACGAGCGCATGGCCATGACCATTAAAATAATTTGTTAATATATTCCATAACCATTTATACAATGAACCATCTTTATGAATTTTATCGCCAAATTGTTTTTCATAAAATTTTAACACTTCTTGTAAATTAACTAAATTTTTCAAATGTTTTTTTGTGAGTGTATTCAAACAAAGTTCTGCGCTAAAGTATGCTAGCCATATTTCTTTTTGAGAAGTTACATCTGAAATGTTTTTAATTTGACTAAGTTTTGCTATTACATCATTGAAAAAATAATCATATGCTTTTTCTTGATCCCGTTCGTCAATCATTTCAGATCCGTGTTCGGAGTCCCATAGTGCTTCATAAAATTCATGTGTATTTGGATCTTGCATTTCATCTAATTTGTCTGCAGAAATTCCTTTTTTCCATGCAACAAGTTTAGCAAATTCAATAACTGTGTTTAAGAAGTCAGTCTGATTTTGTTGTAATGAGTGACAATTGGAAACATTAATTCTAAATTCTTTACTTTTATCAAAAATTGATTTTTGGTTGGTACTTGGTTCTTCTGATCCATACAAAAATACATTGATCATTTTATTCCAGTTTGTAGCAGTTATTTGGTCCCAGGCAATATCTTGCATTGATTTTGAAATTGATGCATCCACTTCTGCAATTCTTTGAGGTGTTGGGCCTTCTTCTCGGATACGTGCAAATCTTTGCAACAGTTTTAGGTAATCGCCGGAAGTTTCGCTATCTCCTTCAGTTTTTGCTTTTTTGAAATGAACGGGAATTATAATATTTTTTTCATGATTGTATTTATGGTAGAAATGTATTGGTCTTCCTGAGTATTTGAGTGATTTTTTTAGTAAGTCAGATCGAGGATTCGTTCCATTTGAAATTCCTTCTCCACCTCGTCCGAGTAATGAATGTTCAAAGTCTGCTACGTGATAAAATGTTTTATCATCACCTTTTTCAGTCGGATCATTAATTTTTGCGTAAACTACAAGTCCATTAGTGTCATGTTCAAAATCAACCCATTTCATATTTGGATCTTTTCTTAAACGTGTTAATGGTTCGAGGTCTAAAAGTTCCATGTTTGGAATATTAAGTTCAAATTTTCCATCAACAAGTTCAGTTTTAACTTCGCCAAATCTCTTAATTTTTCCTTTGATTTGACCTATAACTCCGAGGGTAACTGGACCTTGATAAACTTCAATATTTTTATCCGCATAAATTTGTTCTCCAGTTTTAGTTTTATATTTATCTCCATTTTGAGGAGTGTCAAGTACTAGTCGTCCAGTAAGTTTAACATCCATTTTGTTCCAACTAAAAAATGGAACTATTACATGTTTTTCAAAAGTGTGATCTTTATTAAATACAATTGGTCTTCCTGAGAAATTAATTTCGGGATGTAGGGTATCACTTCGAGGATTTTCTCGTTGTTTAATTCCCATTACTGCTTCTCCTCCACGTCCAAGAGGTGTTGTGGCAATATTTGCTATGTGGAAATATTTTTGATCTTCTACAGGATCATATGCGTATATGACTATTCCTGCAGGTTGATTACTTAAATCAACTCCTTCTATTGGCAATTTTGTTATTGGTTCGAGATCTTCAGGTTTTAAATTAAATTCAATTTCAAATCGTCCTTTTTCGTTAAATGCTCTATGACTTATTTCTTGTCTTGCAAGAACTTGTAATTGTCCTTTTATTTGCGCAATTACTCCTACATCATATCTTCTATGTTTTGGAAAATCTGCATGTCGACTATTATACATTCTTTTTCCTGAGTATTGAGAAAGTTTTGGACGTCTGTCAGGTCCTTCTAGTACAACTCTTCCACTAACCTTACATTTGATCTCTTTGTCTGGTTCTGGGGGAACTGGTTTTGGTTCTGGCTCAGGTTCTGGAGTGGGTTTTGGTTCAGGTTCTGGAGTGGGTTTTGGTTCAGGTTCTGGTGGAACTGGTTGAGGTTCTGGAGTGGGTTTTGGTTCAGGAATAGGTTTTGGTTTGGGCTTAGGAGTGGGTTTAGGCGGGACGGGTTTTGGATCTGGTTTAGGTATTGGTTTTGGAGGATCATCTTTCTCAGTAATTTCATGTCGGTCCCATTTCCAAAATGTCTTATCAGAATTTAAGCATGCACCAAGTCCAATTACTTTTCCTTTTATGAGATCTTTTAATGCAGCGTCTTCAAAACTTACATTGCCATTAACTTCTACTTCGCCGGAATCAAGAGATTCGCCTATGCCTCTGTTAGTGAGTTCTGTTGGACTCCAATTATTAGTAACTGCTAAATTATATTCTGAATCATCCTTAAACAACCACCATCGTTTTGTATACTTTCGTTTACTTGGTGGAACTGGTGCAGGTTTTGGTGGAATTGGTATTGGTTGTGGCGGACTCGGTCCTGGAATTGGTTTATATGTTTTTTTAGGATTAAAAATCAAAGGACCTCCTGCATGTTTACTAAAATATTTTTTAAAATATTTTTCTAAAGTTGTTTTAGTAATCCAAACATATCCATTATTACCCCAAGTATGATCCCAACTATTTCTTATTTTAAAAGCTTCATATTTTTGTCCTGGGTTGTTTATTGGATCTGGCACGTATTCCGAATCATAACCTACAACAACTATCGCATGTCCATGCCCGCCCAATCCTACTGGGTTGTGATTTAATATTTTTGTATTGTAATTACAATTTAAGAATTGAGAATCAACACCTATGCCGATCCATAAGGGATTTCCTTTTTTTAATTCTGAAGGCCAACGGTTAATATTTCTTGAGCCGTATTTAATTGATTTAATATATTTTTTATAAGTTTTTGTCGCTTCTTGAAGGATATTAGTGGTTTGAGAATTTGGTCTAACTGCAAATTTGCCTGTTAAGTGGTGTGCGTAAGGGGTTGGTTGTGGACGGTCTATTAAGTCTGAGTCTCTTTTAGGATAATACCATAAGTTTTCATCACAACTTCCCTCATTTTCTAGTGTGGTTTTAATCTCACTTGCAAAAGCTCCATGAGGGACGCATTTTATGTAAGGTGAGTGTAATCCGCAGGGAGTCATATAGTTTGCATGCCAATAAACAAAAAGAGGAGATATTCTTGAGCTATTGATTCCTTCACTTCTGTTAATCACATATTCAATTATTGCTGTTGCTGCAAAAGATGCGCAACTACCTAAATTTCCTTGACTTCTAATTCCTGAAAATCCTTTAGATAAATCCATTTTGTATTTATTTTTTTATTGTTTAAATTTTTATTTTTTTTCAGGAGGGAGTTCTCTTTCTCCTTTTTTTTTCTTTAGTCGTTTTAATAATTCTGATTCTTCAGGCATTCCACCTGGAACTGTTTTTGGATCTGTTTTTGGATCATCTGTTTTTGGAGGTGCCATAGCTTTTTTTGACCATTCATCTTCAACTGCAATTATTATTCCTTCAACAGATTGTACTTCTTCTAAAAATGGTCCTTTAATTTCTTCATGTGCATCAAAACCATTGTTACTCATAGGATCGTATAAATCATAATCTTTTTCTTCTACTCGTGCAGTTACTACATAACACCACCAACCAATTGGAACATTTTTTATCATGAACTCTCCTTGTTGGTTTTTTACAGGTGCGGGTTTGAATGCTTTGTAATGTTTACTTACCATATCATATAGGTCTGGAAATTCTTCTTTCATTGCATTCATATCTGATTCTAATAGTGGATTAAATAGGCGTCCGTCAGGGTGTTCTTCATCTTTAACATGAATTTTTAGATATACCTCTGCAGGATGTATTGGAGTTGTATATCTTTTGTCTAGATATCCCATTACGCGTCCTTTAAGCAGTGCGGTTTTGTCTCGGTTTAATAATCCCATTTTATTCATCTATTTTTGTATTATTATTATTATCAATGCAAATTTTACTCAAGGTTCTATTACTTCTCCTTTGAGTTTTTTATTTTTTTTATCAATATGTAAAATCTTTGGATACCACTCTTTTTTTGGTGGTGGTGGAATTGGTTTTTTCTTTTGAGCAAAAACAGGAACTATTACATTTTCCTCAATCTTATGTGTTGCGTTAAACTCGATTGGTATTCCGGAAAATCCAAGTCCTTTGTGTAATTTGTCACTTCGAGGATTATCTCGATCGTTTGTTCCTTCTCCGCCTCGACCAAATAATGAATCTGAAAAATCAACTATGTGGTAAAATTTATGAATTTTATTTTCCTTAGTGTCATGTACTTCTGCAAATACAACCAATCCTTTAGAAAAATTATTAAAATAAAAATCTTTAAGTTTAGGTTCTGCAGTTTGTAGCACTACTGTTTTTTCTATTTGTGCCCAGTCAACATAAAATGTTAAATCAAACTTACCTTCTCGTTCTAAAACACTTCTTGCAGGATCAATATCTTTTGTGAGTATTGAAAATACTGCTCCGTTTCTTTGAGCAAGAACTCCTATTTTGAATTTTTTTGCAGGTGAACTAAATCCTGTGTGATCATATAACTTTTTACCTTTCTCATCTTTTAATAATTCAGGTAATCCTTCTTTATCAATAACTACTCTTCCTTTTATAGTATATTTTTCTTTTTTGACTCTATCCATATTTTTGATGAGTCTATCTATTAGTGAGTTTTGTTTTGATCCTTTTTTGATATTTTCGGTTAAGTCTTCAAATAATTTTTTTCCATTTGTTATTTCAGAGTGTAATTTTCCACTTAGTTTTTTGATATACAAATATTTATACTCTCGCTCATGTGTTGAAGTGGGCATTTTTTGATGCCACCAATTCATTGTTTTTCCACGAATATCTTTTCCTTCTGAATCATATGTTTTAACTAATAATTCTCCTGGTTTTACAAATCCGCCAATTGCTCGATTTAACCATGAATGATTATGATTTGCAATAGCGTGTTCAGGATCACCATGTATTCCTTTATTGGTGTTATTTCGATTTTCATGAGGCATAATTCTTCGTCTACCATTATGTCTTAAGAATACAGGTGTGCTGCAGTATTTCCATAGTTTTCTTATTGTTCCATCAAATTCGCGATCAATTGATTTTTCTCCAAATTCTCTATTTTTCTTGCCAACTAGAGCAGGTATTGCTGAAATAAATAGTCCCATCTCTCCGGTTTCTCTATGGATTTTTTTAAGAATTAATTGAGTTTCTTCTAAGACTCGCATAATTATTGGTTTTAATTCTGCAATAACTTCTTTTTTACGTTCAAGATCAAGTCCGCAATGTTCCCATTTTCCTTCCTCGATCTCTTTAAGAATTTCAAGTAATCTATTTTCTTTTGCTTCAAGAGCTAGTAACATGTGAACTATATCTAAGTATAGTGCTAAAATTTGTTCGTAATCTTTTGTTGATGTTGCTAAGTTTTTGTAATCATCTGAGTCTGAGTCATATAAGAATGCTAAATCATTTAATCCTTTTTTGAATTCAGCTAATGATTCGGCGGATAATTTATCTATGTTTTGATTGATTTCTTTTATTTTTAATGCAATTCCTTCTTTGAGTTTAATTGTATTTGTTAAAAATTCTCTTAATTCCTGGCAGTCTTGCGGGCCATCATGAACTAATGAATTTCGATTCATAAATTTGATTCTTCTTCTAAAAAATGGAACTGGTAAAAATAATAAAAGTAAAAATGGTAACCAACAAAGCAGTATTTTGTAAAATAAACTATCACAAGGAGATGCAATTTCGAGTCCAAAGAATCTTAGTATGCTAAAGAATGGACAAGTACAGCCAGAACCAAAAACACATGTGGTTGTACAACCATCAAATTCATCTAAGTTTCCATCATCGCAGTCTTCTCCTGCTTCTCGTATTCCATTTCCACATTCAGCTAAAATTGGAGTATTATTTTTAGCGCAGCATAAATATCCTTCTTCTTTTGTATTTTCGCAGTATTTATTATATAGTGCTTGGGCCGGATTTGGGAAAATATCTTTTTTATCACATTCAGATGCTGGAAGGCACATTGCAGTAGTAGGACAAGATTCGAGTGTGCATTTAGCACTACAACCATCTCCTCCAACTTTATTGCCATCATCACATTCTTCGCCTGTTTCAATTATTCCATTTCCACATTCAACTTTAGGTTTTTCTTTTTGGCATTTAGAATTACATCCATCGCCATCAATTAAGTTTCCATCATCACATTCTTCTCCAGGATCTAGTTTTTCATTACCGCAAGGATTATATCCGGCACACCCTGTAATATATAATGTGTTAGGTGTTGATTTACTAAATGAGTTCCATCCTGTTGCAGGATCAAATAACTCATGATCTGATAATATGAATCGTCTATTAAGAATTAATTTTGCATCTGCAATTTTTAGACTTTTTCGTCTTTTTTTAGAATAAAAATCAATTTCTGCAGGGGACATTGGAGCCCAATAATCTGTTTCTCCTCTTTCTTTCCATCCCCAATAAGTTGTGTCTGAATAATGAACATTAGTTCCAGGTGCGATCTTTTCTATATATTTAGCAATTGCTTTTGATCTTCTTCCTGATAATAATTTATTGTACCATTTGGATCCTTCAATACTTGCGGAGGAATAAAGATAAATTTCTTTTCCTGCGTATTTGAGAAATTCATCAATTTGGATGAGTGTTGCAGGGGTAATATCTGTTCCTGCAGTATTAACTAACATATATTTCATACTAGTAACTTCAGAATCTGTTGGTTTATCATAAAAATATAGTCCGTGAAATTCACAAGTTCCTTCTGCAAAAACTCCTGCTGAAAGTAATATAATTATAGAAAGTAGCATGACTGCTAATACTAATCCGCGCCTCTTTTCAGTCATATTATCATAACCAATCTAATTTCATTTATAAATTTTATGAAATATTTAGTAAATTAATTAGTAAATTAATGATTGAATTGATTATCAAATTAATTAATTTAAATTAATAAAAAAGTTTAATTTATATACTTTAAAAATCTCGTGTTAAATTATGAAAGAACTTATTGAGTTATTACATAAAACAAATCGAGTTGATTATTTGCTTGACACTTGTTTTCTGGTGTATATGTTTAAGACTAATAAAATAAAAAAGTTAGTTAATTTCTGTACTCACAATGTTGTTGGAATGTCTGAGTTTAATCTAAAAGAACTTCTGCATTTTCATCATAAGCTGGGCGGAACTTTTAATCATCAGTTTAGAAATTTTCTTAAGCAAGAATTAATTCATGTAACTCCAAGTACGGTTTCTCCTGGAGAAAGACAAAACGAAAAAACTTTTGTAACAAATTTTGATCCTCATATCTTGCAGTGTGTTCCCGATCCTAGTGATGCGGTTTTATTTGTTCAAGCACTTCAAATGAGTGCAAATATTATTACTAGAGATAAACATCATATATTTACAGCAGTTGCAGAAAACTATTCTCAAAAATACAATATTAAAATTTTAAATGATTTGCCTTTGGGTTAAAACGCAAAATGAGTTCAGTTAAAGTGTCCCAACTAAATTCTCAAATAAATTCTCGCCTCACTGCAAATATTTGGAAGTTTTATTTATTTAATTTTATTGATATGTTTGCTTTGTTCTTGCCTTTTATTGTTTATTATTTTCAGGAATTAGGTTTGTCATTAGGAAAAATTGCAATTTTACAAAGTTTTATGGCAGTAACCTTGTTTATTATGGAAATTCCTTCTGGGTATATTGCTGATAAGTTTGGTAGGAAGAATTCATTAATTATTTCAGTAATTTTTCAAGTAATCTCAATTGCGCTTCTTTATTTTGCAACTGGTTTTTCTATGTTAATAGTTTCTCACATTTTTTTAGGTATTTGTATTTCGTTTGCATCTGGTGCGGATTCAGCATTTTTGTATGATACTTTACTTTTGTTAAAGAGGGAAAAAGAGTACAAAAAGATTGACGGTAAGGCAAAGTTTTTTGGTGAGATTGCAGTTATTTTTTCAAGTGTGATTGGATCAATTATTGTTATGTTTGGAATAAAAATTACGATTCTGTTAACGTTAGTTGGGCATATATTTTTGGTTTTTTTAACATTTTCTTTTACTGAGCCTCCACGAACAAAATTAGCAAAAATTGGCTCTTTAACAATTAAAAAAGAATTTTCACAATTATTATCAATTGTAAAAAAATCTTTACACAACAAAAAGTTATTAGGCTTATTTGTTTATTCGTTTATTGTTCTGGGTGTTTCTAACACAATTTTTTTAATGTATCAACCATACTTTAGAGAAACTGCGCTTCCATTGAATTCTTTTGGCATAATTTTTGCAATATTTTCAATTTTTACTGCACTTGCATCACTAAAAGCACATTATCTTGAAGAAAAGCTCGGGGTGTTCAAATCTTTGTTAATCATGCCATTATTTCTTGTAGCTGCACTAATTTTTTCAAGTATTTTTTTTGTTTGGTGGGGGTTTATATTTTTCGCATTGCGAGAATTAGTGAGGGGGTTTATTTTTCCAGTTCTTGGTGATTATACAAATAAAATTACGCAATCCAAAGAACGGGCCACAGTTTTGTCAGTTGGAAGTATGTTTTCAAGATGCGGGCTTATATTTGTTTCAATATCGTTTGGTTTTTTTAGTGATGCATTCGGACTAAAGCCAGTCTATATAGTAACTGGAGTGATTTTGTTAGTATTTACATTATTGATCTCATTTGTTATGAAAAATAATAATTCAAAATAATCAAAAGAACAACAACATTTAAATAAGTTAAAACAATTATTTATTTTATTTAAATTAGTTTTAGGGTGATATTTATGGCAAAAAAAGTTAGTAAAAAATCTTCAAAAACATTAAAAAAATCTTCAAAAGCTAAGCTTTCTTCAAAAGTTAGAGGTTCTTCAAATGATAAAACTTGCAATATGTCTGGTAAATATTCTTCAGGTATGTTAATTCCTGCAGGATTGCTTATTGGAATTGGTGTTGGATTTTTGACAAATCAAGTTGCAGCAGGAACTCTTATTGGTCTTGGAATTGGTTTTGCAGTTTCTTATTTTATGGCAAATAAAAAAAAATAATTGATGAATTTATCAATAAAATAATTAATTAACGTGGGGTGTTATGTATGAGTGTTTTACTTACTGTTGGAATAGTTCTTGGAGCATATTTGTTATTAAGTCTAAGAGTTGTTAAAGAATATGAACGCGGAGTTAGATTTTTCTTAGGAAAATATATGGGATTAATTACGCCTGGATTAAGTTTGGTATTGCCAATTTTGATGACTTGGGAACGAGTTGATATGCGAACAAAAGCAATTGATGTTCCTGATCAAGATGCAATTTCTAAAGATAATGTTTCGCTTAAAGTAAATGCAGTTCTTTATTATAAAGTTGCTGAAGCAAACAAATCGATTTTAGAAGTTGAACATTATAATTATGCTGTGTCTCAATTAGCACAAACCACAATGAGAGATGTTGTAGGAGAAGTTAGTTTAGATGACTTATTAGGTCAAAGAGATAAAATTTCTAAAAAGATTCAAATAATTGTTGATAAAGCAACAGATCCTTGGGGTATAAAAGTTGAAGGTGTTGAATTAAAACATGTTGAACTTCCAGAAGATATGAAAAGAGTTTTAGGTAAAGAAGCTGAAGCTGAAAGAGAAAAAAGAGCTGTTATTATTAAAGCAGAAGGTGAGGTAGTAGCCTCTGAGAATATGGCTAAAGCTGCAATGACTCTATCAAAAGCACCAGGAGCACTTCATTTAAGAACGCTGCAAAGCATAAATGATATGTCCAGTGATAAAAGTAATACTATTGTTTTCGCAACACCTCTTGAAGTGTTAAAAGCTTTTGAAGGATTTGCCAAAAAGAAGTAAGATATTATGTTTGTATCAGAGTTTTTTTTTATTTTTTTTCTTCTTTGTTCTTTTTTTCAAACTTTTTTAGAAAACTAAAATAATAAAATTCTTCTTTATCTGCGAATTTGATTAGAAAATAGTTAAATTCAACTTTGGCCAGGGCAATTATGTTGGATTCAACATTAAGTTTTTTTGTTTTTAATTCTTCCATTTGTTTATCAAATAATTTTTTAATATTATTTCGTTTTGTTTTATTTTTTTTAATTAGTAGTTCGTGTTTTTTCTTTAATGATTTTTTTTGATGTGAATATTTGTTTTTAAGTGAAAATGAAGCTGCGCTAAGTGAGTTCTCGTGTAGGTCATTAATTTTATTTAACAGTTTGTCTTCTTGTTTTTTTAATTCGGCGTATTGGTTTTCGGCATGTTTAAATTGAATTTCTAATAATTCTTCCATATCTTTTTTGTGTTCTTTTTCAGCTTTTTCTAATTTTGGAGTTGAAAAATTAGTAATTTGAGCTAATGCTTGTTTTATTTTTTTAATTTCAAATGATTTTTTAATTAATGTGAAATTTGCATTAACAAATTGTTCTGCCAAAATTTTTTGGTTATTAAAGATTAAAAGTGGTATTGATAATATTTTTCTATGTTTAACTGTATTTACTATGAGTTCAAATAAAATATATTGTCCATGTCCTGTACATTCCTCTATTTTATACGAAACGTTTTGTTTGTTAAGTTCAAATAATTTTTCGTTTAATTCAAGTATATCATTTTTTTTGTGAGTAATTTTTAAATTGGATATTGTTAATGAACCATATTTACTTACTGCACTATCGAGTATTGAATTTCCGGGTTGGATTAGTTGAATTGTTTTTGTTACAGCGCGAGGATTGAATGTAAATTTGTTTAATTCAAAATGTTTTTGTTTTGTTTTTCGTTTAACGGTGTAAATCTCTTTATTTAGAGCGTAATCTATTTTATTTTCATCCAGATACAGTTTAAAAAATTGTTCTATTAGTTCAGGATCCACTGTGTTTTTCTCCTTTGAATATTTTTTGATCGAATTTTTTAATATTATTGGCAGTTTCTTTTGCAGTTGAAAGTTCTTCTGATAATTTTTCATTTTCATTAAAATAAGAATTAAAAATTGATTGTTCGATACTTCCTTTTTGTTTTAGTTGTGATAATATTAAGTCCATTTCTCCGACTGCAACTGTAAATAAACTAATTTTTTCATATAATTTATTTAGGATGTATGATTCAATAGTATTTTTTATTGCTAAGTTGTGTATTGTTACGTCATGTTTTTGGCCTATTCTGTGTACTCTTCCTATTCTTTGTTCTATTCTCATAGGATTCCAAGGTAAATCAAAATTAATTAAGATTTGTGCAAATTGTAAGTTTCGTCCTTCGCTACCAGAATCAGTACAAATTAAAATTTGTTTTTTTTCTTTAAATTCTGATATTGCATCTTCTTTTTCTTGTGCAGTCATTGTGCCATTAAATTTAACAGTACTGTAATTATTTTTTTGTAATTCAAATTCTAACATATTTTGAGTGTGTATGAATGTCGTAAATATTATGACTTTTTTTTGTTCTTTTTTGAGTAATTTTAACAAATGATCTTTTTTCCTATCGTCAGTTATATTTTTTCCTTGTTTAAGTAATAATTCAATTAATCGAATTTTTTTTGGATCATCTATTGTTTTTTGATATCTTTCCAGTGCTTTTATGCCTGTTTGCAGTGAGCTTGTTAATTGTCGTGTGAGCATAATTAAGCTAAATGTGAGAAGTCCCTTTCGCTTATATTCTGAGGCCATTTTTTTTAATTCTTCTTCCGATAGATTAGCTACTGATTCAATATCATCATCTTGGCCTATTTCTTTTTCAAGTTTTGTTAAATCTTGATATTGTTTTTTAATGAAGTTTATCGCTTCTTGATAAAATTTCATTTCTTGTGAAGAATATTCAAGTAAGTGTGTTTTCACAGATCTTTTAGCAAATTTAATTCCAACGTCTTTTCGTAAGTTTCGAATCATAATTTTACTTAATTTTTGTTGTAGTTCTTGATCGTTAATTATTTTCATTCCATCTTTGTCAGATACAAATTTTTCTGTGAATTTTGCTTTTGTTTCTAAAAATCCAGGATGTAATAAATCTAGCAGAGTCCATAATTCAAAAATATTATTTTGTAATGGTGTTGCAGTAAGCATTAAACATCTTTTTTTTCTTAAGGATTTAATTAGTTTATAATTTAGTGTTGCGCTGTTTTTTAATTTATGCGCTTCATCGATGATGATTAAATCCCAATCGATTGTTTCAAGTACTTTTTTATGTCGAGGAGTTTTGGCAGTATCAATTGATGCAATTACTTTTTTGTTATGGTAATCTTCAGGGGTGTTTGCAATTTCAAATTCTTCTTCAAATTTAGATCTCATTTCTTCTTGCCATTGATACTTTAGTGTTGCAGGAGTTAAAATAAGAATTTTGCTAGCAAGTTTTCGAACAATGTACTCTTTAATTATTATTCCTGCTTCAATTGTTTTTCCAAGTCCAACTTCATCTGCGAGTAATGCTCTGTGAGAAAAATTGTTTAGAACATGCAGTGCAGTTTTTGTTTGATGTTCTAATATGTCTATTTTTGTGTCATATGTGGGTTTAGCAATTAGACTATCTACAATTTCAAAATTAGTTATTTTTTGAGCTAATATATTTAGTTTGAATTGATTAGCACTCACTAATTCTTTTGCGTGTATGAGCCTTTCAGGTATTTGTTCTAGATTTATTTTGACCAATTTGAATACTTAATGAATTTTAATTAATGATTTAGTTTATTTAATTTATTATCTATTTTTAATTTATGTTGAGGTGTGGGATACTTATCTATTTAAATTCAGTATGTGCTATTATTTTTAAAACAGAAAAATAAATATGAATTTAGATAAATAATTATTAACTTAAGCTAGTTCTCTTTTTAGAATTTTATGTGCGCGATTTAGTGATTTAAATCTTTCAGTATCGCCAGTTGGCATATCTGGATGTGCTTCTTTTGCAAGTTGTTTATAATTTTTACTCATGAGATCAAAATCTAGTGAATCTTCTTCTACTCCTAAAATTTTTCTTGCAGATTTTCGTTCTTCTTCTACGTCCGATGATTCTGAGAAATCAAAAATAAATTGTTCTACTGTTTTTTTATCATTTATTATTTCGTTTACTTCAAAATCAATAATTTTTGAAACAATAAATAAATTATCAACAAATCTTTTACAAGTAGTGTAGCTATAGTGTAGTCTGCAGTCTTGAACATACCAAGTAACGCTTGCAGGGGCAGATTTTAGTGCCATTGGTTCAAATTCAATTTCAATATCTTCTTCAGGAATTCCAATGGATTTTAGTTTTCGCATGATGTTATTATAAAATTGCTGGGCACGCCTATTAAATGAGTCTTTAACTGGATTTACATTAAATTCGTGTCCTTTTATTCTAACTTGTGCCATTTTTTAAACTTATAAGTAATTAATTGTTATTTTTTTCTCAGGTCTCATATATAAGGCTATCGGATAGCTTAGTTACTAATCAGGGAGATAACTAAATATTAACCAAAATTAGAAGAAATATCCTTGCAATGCAAGGTACTTTCTAAATGTAATAAAAAGAAGAATTAAAAATTTTATTTAACCAATTTTTCAAGTTCTGCAATCATTTCTTTTATGACATCAAAGCCACCTTGCCAGAATTCTTTTTGGTTAATGTCAAATCCTGCGGTTGCAACAACTTCTTCAGGACTCATTGATCCGCCAAGTTCTAACATTTTTTTAATTTTAGGAACAAATGAGTCTCCTTCTTCTTTGTACTTTTTGTATAGTGCTAAAACGAGTAAGTTTCCAAAGCTATATGCGTAGCAGTAAAATGGCGTGTGAAATATGTGGGGGATATAGAGCCATTCCCATTTGAAATCATCGGTGAGTTCCACTGAGTCTCCAAAATGTTCTTTTAATGTTCCATAATAAATTTCACTCATTTCATCAACCGTTGCACCTTCAGCGTATGCTTTGTGTGCTAGTTCTTCAAATATTACGAAATATATTTGTCTCATGATTGAGCCATACATTCCATCTATTTGTTGAGCTAGAATATCTATTTTAACATCATCTTCAACTTCTGATAATACTTTTTCTGCAAGTAATTGTTCTCCAAATATTGATGCGGTTTCACAAACTGGTAGTTCTGCGTGAACTGTAAAATTATTATTTGTTTTTGCGGCAAGCATGTGATGAATTGCGTGTCCAATTTCGTGTGCGAGCGTTGAGATATCTTTCCATTTATCTACAAAACTAAGTAGTACGTAGGGTTTATAATCAATTGGCCCAGACATACAAAATGCTCCACTTCGTTTTCCTTCGCAAACATCAGAATCAACTAAATTTTCATCAAACATTGATTTTGCAAGTTCTCCCATTTCAGTATCAAATTCAGAATATGTATCAATTACTTTTTGTACGGCGTCACCATATTCAAAATGTTCATCAATTTCTTTTAGTGGTGCGTATATATCGAATCTTTTTAATTTTTCAACGCCAATAAGTTTTGCTTTCAAAAGAAAATATTTTTGAAATAATTTAACATTTTCGCGACAAACATCCATTAGTAACTTAACTGTTTCTTCTCGTAAGTTTTGTGAAAAGCTTCTAATAAATAGTGGGCTTTTGTAGCCTCGTAGATCAACTCCTTCTGTTTTCCAGTCAAGAACAATGTGTTTGTAAATTTCATTTATGACTAGTTTGTTATCAGTATATTTTCCAAGTAATGTTTGGTATGCTTTTTTTCGAACTTCAGGTTTTGATGATCTAACTTTGGATATTAATTCTTCTTGGGTTATTTTTTTTCCTTCCCATTCAAACATAAAACTATTAGTAAATATTGAATAAACTGATTCGAGTGCGCCAACGCCATGTGTTGAAAGTAGGTTGATTATTTTTTCTTCTTTTTCAGATAAAATGTATGGTTTGCTTCGTCTTATGTCTTTTAGATAATATTCATATCCTGGCATTGAGTCGATAAATTTTTGAGCTGAGTCATCACTTAATTCTTTAAACCATAACGCAAAAAATAATATTTTATTTCCTAATCGAGATAATTCTGATTCGAGTTGTGATAGTAGTGCTCCTGCTTCTTGATCTTTAGTATTAGCATGGAATCTTAAACTTAAGTACATGTAAACAATTTCTTTGTCATGTTTTATTTGTTCAAGAACTTTTATTATTTGTGTGAACTCAGTGGGAGTTATAGAATCTAATTTATCTTTATATTTTTCAATTTGTTCAACTTTTTGTTTTATTTCTTCTACTTTTTCTAAAACTTCTTCTTTAGTTCCTTTTTTAAGTAGCTTTGTCAAATCCCATTTGCCTTTTGTGTATGTCATGAAAACTCCAATTTCTTCTTTATTTTTAAAGTTTTACATTTAATATAAACTAGTTTTAAATATTTGCTAGACCAAACTAAAAAAATGAATAATAATCTAAAAATAAACTCTGACCAAAAAATTAACTATAAAGTATTAGAATCAGTTGATGGGACTATTTTAATTAAATTTAAAGAAGGATATTCAACAGTTGTAATTCCAACTATTAATAATAAAACTGCAGTTTGTGTTTCTTCTCAAATTGGTTGTCCTTTAGGTTGTACTTTTTGTCATACTAAACATTTCAAACGAAATCTCTTAGCAGAAGAAATAATTAATCAAGTTAAAATTGCATTAACTGTTGTATTAGATAATCATAATTCAAAAACAAACTTTTCATCAGATATTAATCAAATCAACTTCCCAAATTCAGCGCCTGACCGAAGTCTCACCTCAGTTATATTCATGGGTATGGGAGAGCCCATGTTAAACTTTGAAGAAGTAAACAAAGCAATTAATATTTTTAATAAAGATTTTAATTTAGCGTTTAAAAAAATAACTTTATCGACAATTGGACTTAATCTTGACAAATTAATCTCTGCTAAATTTAATATTGCAATTTCACTTCACAGTCCGCTTGATGAAACCAGAACCAAATTAATTCCTAAATCAAATTTATCAGTTGAACAAATAGTTAATTTTACAAAACAGTTTTCAAATAAAAAATCAGGTGTTATGATTAGTTATGCATTAATTAAAAATATTAATGATTCGAAAAATGATTTATTAAACCTGCTAAGTCTTGACTGGCCAAAAAATATTAATTTTAATTTGCTTGAATTTAATGAAACAAATAAGTTTAAACCTTCTTCAAAACGCGAAATAGAATTTTTTAAAAAAGAAATAATAAAAGCAGGATTTAAATGTTTTATTAGGCAGTCGCGTGGAAAAGATATTGGTGCAGCATGCGGGATGTTAACTCTAATTTAACCAAAATGTTTATATAGTATAATTTTATTTAATTTATATAAGTTGTTGTTAGGGGTAACGATTACGTATTAAAAGGGGATATATTTGAAAAGAGGTTTTAAGATACGTTCAAAAAAAAGAGTAAGTAGTTCTAGCTCTTTTATTAATAGCAATGAATTTATTGTTGCAATTTTTATAATTTCTTTATCAGTTTTAGCATATTATCCGTTAGTTGATAGTGGTGCGGTGACTTACATTTCAAACCACTTATCTGGATTTGCATCAACTGATAATACTGAAGGAGACGGTCAAGTAGCTCTTGGAATTCGTCCACTAGCTTATAATGCAACAGGTTATAAAAATCGTATTTTTTATGAAGATGGTTCTTTAATTAATATAACTCTTGTGGGTGATGGAGTTATAAAAAATGTTTCTGCTGATTTTTCTTGTATTGATTCCAATTTCGAAGCAGGTGATGAAATTGTTTCAATGCTTAGTGATTCATTTGCGCAACAAAATTTTTCTATATCTTATCAAATTAGTGAATCAAATTCTCTTACTAATTGGGTGAATGCAGATGATTCAACATGTCCTGTTGGTGAAGAATGTCATCGAATTTGTAATATTACTTTAACATCTTCTCTTGGGCCTGAATATATTATTCCGTTGCCTTTTTATGAGGGAAATCCTTCAAATCAAGAAGCTTGGTATGCAGGTTATGTAACTAGAGCATCAAATTGTGCTGCGGGAGTTGAAAACTCAAAATACTTTTTAGAATACGATACTTGCTCTAGTGTTTTTTATAATGTTGCTGATCTATCTTATTATTATGGTGCAAAGGATGTTGATTTTGCAATTAAGAAAAAAAACACTCCTGATGTTGTTGAACGTCATTGTACTAATGGGATTGATGATGATGGTGATACAAAAACGGATTGTGAAGATTCTGATTGTGCATCTGTAGTTTATGGTGAGTATTATATTGTTGGTGGATCTAATGCAAATAAAGGTGAAAATCCTGGTTGGGTTTGTAATAAAACTGAGGCAGGATGGAGAGATGATCCGCCTTACGGTGCAGGAGATCTAGCAACAGTTACTTGTGTTGGTGGAGGGGCATGTGATGATGATTGTGCATCTAATATTTGTACGGGTTCAGCAGAAGACACAACAGTAACTTTTACAAGACGTATTGCGCCTGATGCTAATCTAAGTATTCGTCTAGAACAAAACTCAGGTATTTCTACAACTGAAATTTATTTTAAAGTTTGGCAGTTTAATTCTTCTCTTTGGCAAAATGGAGGTTCTGATTTTTCAATTTTAAATGAATCTGGAAGTTCTGGTTTTTCACCTGAGCAGGGTAAAGGTCAAACATCAACATCAGTTATTGCGCAGTCAGGTGATTTTGAAAATGATCCTATTGATTCTACTAACTCTCAATTAGATGTGGTTTTAAAAGCAATAATGGATACGACTAATAGTTATAATGGATTATTTGGTTTAGTTCTTAATAGAATTTTTGATGGTGATTCTTCAAATTTCAAATTTAATATTAATATTACTGATGATGGAATGACTGATGAACATGATATTTCTTGTGCTGATTCTTATGATAATGATTTAGATTACACAACTGATTGTTTGGATGTTGATTGTGATAATTATCCCGGTTCAAATTCTGCAAATCCTGACGGTACTTACCCAATTTGCGAATATGGTTTTGAAAGTACTTATGCTGCAACCAATAATACTTGCATGGATAATTTTGATAATGATGTGAATGGGGATAAAGATTGTCATTATTCTGCAGGCACTTGGGATTCTAATTGTGATGATGTAAATATTATTAATGCATCGTGGGATACGATAACTAACATTGGGGGAATTTCAGGTATTTGTCAATTAGGTACTGAAACTACTTGTGATGATGGGTTCGATAATGATCGTGATCGCGCATATGATTGTGTTACAGAACAAGTAGAAAGTTATGCAAATATTCAATATTCAACTTCTCCTGCATACCCTAAACAATCGTATACTGGTGGGGATGCTTCAAATTCTGCTAATCGTCCAGATGCAGAATATAATTGTAGAGTTTATTGTAATTCAAATGGTTATCCTAATGAAACTGGTAATGAATGTTATGATGGGAAAGATAATGATCTTGATTATAGCATTGGTGGTGGAATGGATTGTAGGATGATTAATTATGATTCTGATTGTAATCAATCAAATAATGGTTCATTCACTTGCGAGTTAGTGCATGAAACTTCTTGCGAGGATGGTTTTGATAATGATCGTGACGGAGAATACGATTGCATAGTTGCGTCAACTGGTGATTCAGAAACAAATCCTGTTTATCAATTTGGAACTAGTGGATCAAATCTTGCACATGGAGAATATGATTGTCAAGCTACTTGTAATATTTCTGATAATTTTGAAAATACGGGCGTTAAATGTTATGATAATAAAGATAATGATCTAGATTATTGGACTATTACTAGCTGGTCGGGAACTGCATATGTTGCAACAAATAATAATTATAGTGGAGGAATGGATTGTCGTTTTAATTATGATGGCACTCATTATCCTGACGCTAATTGTGATGGTGTTGATATGACTGGTGAAGGTCAACTTTGTGAATTAGGGTATGAAAGAAATTGTACTGATGGGTATGATAATGATCGTGATAATTCTTATAATTATGGTGGTAATCGTTTAACTACTAATGGATCTGATTGTGATGATTATGATTGTGCAGCGTATTGTCAAACAACTTTTGGTCAAGAGCAAGGACTTGAATGTCTTGATGGAATTGATAATGAGTTAGATAGATACGACTATAACATTACTGATTATTTAAGAGACACTGCTCGAACAGTAAATGTTTCAGGCGGTGTTGATTGTGTTTATTATTATAATAATAGTGGGACGATAATGCGTCCAAGTGCACTTGCATATGCTGCGAATTATAATACTGTAAATATTGGCAGGTATCAATATGATCCTAGTTGTAATAACACGGTTGTTAGTGGAGAAAATGAATGTCAATTAGTTAATGAAATAAATTGTTCTGATGGTTTTGATAATGATCAAGATTATTATATGCGTCCTGCTGCAAGTCCTGTTGGAGGAAATATTTATACTGCTGGTTGGAATCAAACAGTTTATGAAGCTTATTTTGGTGAGAGTTATTCTGAGTCTGCAGATTGTGATGATTATAGTTGTTCAGGTGACAATGCATGTCCGATAGATGAAGCTAATGATCAATGTCAATTAACAGATTGTCCGAATACAAAGAATTGGTGTCTTGATGGGTTTGATAATGATTTAGATGTTTATTTATCGGATGGTTTCACGGCGAATTCTGCTGATGGTGCAGGTATTGATTGTGCTTGGAATGATTATGATTCAGATTGTAATAATACGTTCATTAATGATTCAAATTATACTGGTATGTGTACTTTAAGGTGGGAGTTTAATTGTAGTGATAATGTTGATAATGATCAAGATTTAGGAACTTATGAAATAGATTCCGGTTTAAACACGGGTGTTGATTGTGATGACTACAATTGTTTTGGCGTTCAAGAAAGCGGAAATTATGTGTGTACTGAAGATGAAACAGGAGATACTATTTTAGAAACTACTTGTAATGATTCTATTGATAATGATTTAGATGCGTATTCTTGGAATGGAACTGCATATGAACTTAATTCATCAACTGGTGTGGATTGTAGTGATCCAGATTGTAATATGTTGCCAGGACCAGATGGTTCATTATGTGCGCTTTCAGAAGAGATGGGTTTTGATCCGTTTACTGATGCAGTTTGTGGTGACTATAATAGTAGTGGTACAACTGCATATTCTAGTGATAATGATGGGGATTTAATGGCTAACTGTTATGATACTGGTTGTTATCATCAAGGTTTATGTAGAGTTTGTCCTGATGAAGAAAATGTAACTCTTGATTCTTGCATGGATGGTTTAAATAATGAGTATGAATACCAAAATGCAGTAATTTCAAATTTATTATATGCTGATGAAAATAAAAATCTTAGTTTATTTGATAACGCACTTGATTGTGGGGATTCAGATTGTGATGGTTTAGTTGGAAAATATGGTTCCAATTATGGGGTTTGTAATTATTCTGCGGCAGGAAAAATAGCAACAGAAAGTATTTGTGATGATGGTTATGATAATGACTTTGACGGTTTAGTTGATTGTGAAGATAGTAATTGTGCAGGTGATTCTTATTGTATATACACTTATACTAATTCAATTACGTCATGTGCTCAAAGATGTAGTGTTGCATCAACTGTAGTTGCAAGATCGAGTCAGCCTCCAAAATCTTCTGTTAATTCTGATTGGGGTGGTGGATCTCGAGATCTAACTTATACTCAGTATCAATTAAGAGGTCAAAATTTAACATTCCATTTTACTGATGCTGCATCAAATGTTAATGGAAAAACTTTAGCAATTTATTTGGGTAGTGCGAGTGCTACATATATTCCGCTCGAGTATAAACTAACTCAAGCAAATAGTGGTATTTATGGGGACAATTCAGAAAGTTTTAATCTTCAATATAGTGCTCAGTCTGGAAGTTATTATCAAGCAATATTAATTGAGTATGATGGTGCATATCCTAACGAAGATTTAGATCTAACTTTTTGGGTGGAACTTCCTGATGAGCAAGGGATTGTTGATAATTCTAGTTATTCATTTTATATCTCAACTGCACTTGCAGGATCAGAAAAATCAAGTGATGTAACTCAGTATATTATTGAAACTGAACTTCCTCAAGCACCAACATTTGTTAAAACTGTTGCAAATGATAATTATACAACTAGTGGTTTAAGAAAAATTAAATCAGATAATACTGTGGCGAGAACTACTCAATCAGATACTATTTTAATTAAAGTTAATGCATCTGATGATTCTGGTACGTGGAATTCAGGTATTGAATATTGTGAATTTAATAATGGTAGTGGATGGGTTACAGATGGTGATTCTGATTGTAGTTATTATATGACTTTATCTGAGGGTGTTTCAACAATTTATGCAAGAGCAGTTGATGAAGTTGGAAATGTAGGTCCTAATTCGAGTGTTGATGTTAATGTGACAACTCTTCCAATCCCAACTTCAGTATTTTATTGCGATACCGAATTTGCACCGGGATGTAGTGTTGCATATCCGACCAAAGATTATTATGCAGATAATGAAACAATGAATGTTGCTATTGATTTTAGCAGTCCTAATGGTTTTACTCAAAGCGGTACTGGTTGTACAGTATATGCTGAAACTCAAAATGCTGCAAGTAGAATTAGTTTAGGGACAATAGCTCTTGATTCAGATGGAACCTGTTCAGGTAATGTAAGTTTATCTGTTCTTTCAGATCAATATTATGCTATTAAAGTGGAGACATCAGATACTCTTGGTTCGACAATTAGATCTGGAGAAAAGCCGTGGGATTCAACTCCTTCAAAAGAAAATATTTGGGTTTGTGATTATATGCAAACGTTTGATGGTTATACTTGTAAAGATCAGTGTGAATCAATTTCAGGTGATACTCCCGATCAAGTGATTCTTAAATCTCCTTCTGATGGAAATACTACTAATAATAGAACTCCAGGTTTTGAATGGTACAATGCGGATGCAGGTCAAACCCCATTATATGAAATTCAAATTGATGATTCAAACATATTCGCATCTATTGATTATGCTGTTAATGGGATTGCTGAACAAACAACAATTACAACTCATAACATAAGTCAAACTTTGGATGTTGACACAACTTATTTTTGGAGAGTTCGTGCGTACTCAGGGTTTGTAACTGGGGTATGGAGTGAACCTTGGAATTTTACTGTTGAGTCTTTAATTAGTATTACTTTTTTGAATAGCAGTGTTGATTTTGGCGCAAATCTTTACGCACCGATGTCTGTAAGTACGCCTATTAATGGTACGCCATTCTTACTTGAAAACACAGGAAATCTTCCAGTAAATCTTTCAGTTAATGCAACTAATTTATGGGATACTCATGCTAATCCGTCTGATTATTATCAATTTAAGATTAGAGTTAATGAATCAGAAGCATTTGATGTTGGTGAATCCGTACTGACTTTTACTAACATGCCACTAACTGGGTTATTTAGTGTTTGGAATTTTGAATGGGTTGATGCAAATGATGCATTGTATATTGATATAAATTTAACAGTTCCTTATGGTGAACATGCAGGTCAAAAAAATTCAACAGTTTTGGTGAGTACTATATGATATCAAACAAAAAAAATAGGACTTTGAAAAATTCAATAAACTTAATTTTAAGTTTATTTTTAATAATTATTTTGTCCGGATTTGTTTGTGCTCTAGGAGTAACTCCTGCAAAAACTAATTTTTATCAAGGACAAAAACCCTATGTTGGCGAGTTTAAAGTAATTCCTAGTTCAGATAAATCAGTTATTGTATCATTCTCTGTTGATGATGAATTAGGTGAATATGTAACTTTATTTGAAACAGAAAAATTAATTGATGGTCCTACTAAATTTAAGTTTGAATTATCAGATCCACAAAACCTAAAAACGCCAGGTAATCATTTGGCAAAAATTAGAATTACTGAAAAATCAGAAGGTGAAGGAATGACCTCAGTTAATCCATCAATTCATCACACTGTTAACTTTTTTGTTCCGTATCCTTCAAAATATTTAGAAACTGATTTGTTAGTTTTTAATGATCATCCTCATTTAGTAAAGTTTACAACAGTTATGGAAAATAAAGGTTCTGAACCAATTACGCACGTTCAAAATTTTGTTGATGTTGTGAGTTACAAACATAAAGTTGCATCGTTGTATAAGGCTAATTTAATTAATGGTAATTTTGATGTTGTTGTTGGTTATTCTATTGTTAGTACGTCTGAACCAAAAATTTTAAGCACAGGTAAAAAAGAATTTGAAATTTTACCGGGTGAAAAATTTGAAAATCAGTTAAGTCTAAAAAAAGTTCTTATGTCTGATGGTGAATACCAAGCAGTATCTTATGTTATTTTTAATGATGAAGAAGTAGAACTTGTTGATGAATTTAGACTTGGTGAAGAGAATATTTTGATTGTTCCTCAAACAAGAACTGTTGGTGCGAATGATACAAGTAAAATTTCTATCTTATTATCTTCTAATTGGAATGTTCCGTTAAATGATGTTTATTTATCTGGTAAAATGTTTAAAGGTGATTCTTTGTTAGATGAACTTGTTGAATCATCTCGTTTTGAAGTATTACCAAACAAAACTGTTGGAAGTAAACTTTATTGGGATACTAAAGGTTATGACTTGGGAGAATACACATTAAATGTTGTTGCACATTATGGTGAAAAAACTTTTGAAAAATCAATTCCAATACTTGTCGTTCCAAAAGATCAGGTAGTTGAGGTAGAAGATCGCGAACCTACATCCTTTTCGGGTTTGATAATGTTTCAAATACTTTTAGTTATTATAATTTTAATAACTACGTTAGTTATTGTTTTAATGAAGCGTAAAGGTTTTTAATTATGAAGTTAAATATTTTTTTCATTATTCTTTTGATTATATTTGCATTTGTAGTAATTAAAGGAAGTAGTTTTAACCCTAGTTCTCTTGATGATATTGGGTATGTGCTTTCTAATAATTTAACTTTTTTTGAAGATCGGGTAGTTAATGTTTCAGGAGTGGTTGAAATTGTTAAATTTGAATCAGGAGAACATAATAAAAATTGGGTTTTATTAAAAAATAATAAATATAAAATATTTGTCAAAAAAGAAATTGTTCTTCAAGCATTTGAATTGGGTGAGTCATATACTGTTGCAGGTAATTTAAGATTTGATGTGGGTGAATATCCGTTTGAACCATACTTGGAAGCAGATGAATTAATTATTAAGAATTCTAATTTAAATTAATTATTATATATGTTATATGCTAAAATTTATAAATTTAATATCATTTTTTTTATAAATGGCACATAAAACATCAAAAAATTATATTAATTTACAAGAAAGGCTTGATATGTCTCCTCAAGGAGCTCCGGCATCTGATTCATTATTTAAAATTCTTGAAATTCTTTTTACAGAAAAAGAAGCAAAGCTTGTATCTGTTTTGCCTATAAATTTATTCCAAGCTAAAAAAGCTGCAAAAATTTGGAAAACAACAGAAGAGGAAGCAGTTAAAGTTTTAAATGGTTTGGCAGATAAAGGAATTTTATTTGATTTAAAGCGAGGTGAAGAAAATCATTATATTCTCGTGCCTACGATGGCAGGTTTTTTTGAGTTTTCGCTAATGCGTACTGATGGCAAGTTTGATAGAAAAATTTTATCTGAATTATTTCATCAATATATTAATGTTGAAGAAGATTTTTTAATAAGAGTTCTTGGAAGTAATCCTAATATTGCGCGTACATTAGTTCATGAGGATAAAATTCAAGAGAAAGATTTTTCTGAAGTTCTAGATTATGAAAAAGCGTCAAATGTTATTGATACTGCCTCATGCATTACTGTTGGTACTTGTTATTGTCGTCATAAAATGGAACACATGGGTAAAGCCTGTGACAAACCTCAAAATGTTTGTTTGACGTTTAATCATGCTGCGACTAGTTTATCAAAGCATGGTGTTGCAAAAGAAATTTCTAAAAAAGAAGCGCATAAAATTTTAGACAAATGTGTTAAATTAGGATTAGTTCAAATTGGGGATAATGTTCAAAATAAAGTTGGGTGGATTTGTAATTGTTGTGGTTGTTGTTGTGAAGCACTTCTAGCTTACAAACATCTCGGGTATAATATGAAGATTCATAGTAATTTTGTATCTGTAGTTAATGCACCTGATTGTATTGGTTGTGGTATTTGTGTAAAAAAATGTCCTGTCGATGCAATGAAAATGGACAAAAAGAAAAAAGTCGTAGTAATTGATGAAAAATCTTGCATTGGTTGTGGCGTTTGCACACGTTTTTGTCCTAAGACTTGTTTGAAAATGGATCGTCGTAAAGAATTAAATTTTACTCCTGTGGATAGTTTTGATCGTTTTGTTAGAACTGCGATGAATCAGGGAAGACTTCAGAATTTAATTTTTGATAATAGATCTTTATGGACTCATAATATGTTAAGAAGATTTTTAAAATTTATTTTTGAGTTAGGACCTGCAAAAAGAGCTATTGCAAATCACCAACTTCAATCTAGATTTATTGGTTTAATAACTAAACTCAAATATAATAAATAGAAAAAAATTTGAAAAGAATTATTTTCTTCCAGGAATTATTCTTCTGGGAGTGTATGGTGTATTTGCTGGTACTCCTTGATTATATTTTGGATCGAATTGTTGGCTTGGACGAGTGTATGTGTCTCGGGGCATTAATGTCGATCTTGAAGGTTGTTGTACTCTTCCAGGTATTCTTGAACTAGCTTGTGTTAAATATTTTGCAAATAGAATTGTTATTAAATCAACTGCGGTTACTTTTGTCATAATATCTTCTCCTAACTATGTTATTTTAAATCTCAAAACAGAATAAAAGCTGATGGTTAATTTAAAAGTTTTTCTATTGAGTAATTTGGATATTTTAGAAGTAGAATAAAATAGAAAAAATAATTTTACATTCGTCTTCCATCATATTGGCGAGGAACGCCTCTAGATTCATATTGATCTTTAGGCGTATATTGTTCTCTTGGTAATGTTCCAATCTGTACTGGTTTTGGAATCACTCCTGGAATTGGTTGTGCTACTTTGTGAAGATATTCTGTCGCTTTTGTAATTACGTAATCTTTTGCTGTTTTTAGCATATCTGTTAATGTCATTTTTATCCCTCCTTGAGATATATTTCTCATTATATGTTGGTAAGATAATTTCACTTAAGAATCTTTTAATGAGAATTTGCGCACTAACCGTAATTTTTTCCGGTTGTTTCTGCTGAAAGTATTTATTTGAGGTGAATTTATTTTGTTTTTAGGTTTTGAGAACAAAACATTTAAATATTTATTATTATATAAGTTCATATAAGATGGCTAATGGATTAATTCTGCATAACCCTCGTTTGGATACTGTAAAAATGGTTGAAGAAACAATTAAACAATATAGTCAAGAGTTTGGAAAATATCAGCTTTGGAAAAAATTACCTAAAAAAATGATGTATCAAACATATCAGGTGATTTTAGGTTATTTAGAAGACTCTGGGAAAATAATTGTAGACTCTGAAGGTATTGTTATTTGGGTATTTAATCCTGCTAGAATAAAAAATATGATTTCTCAAAACTTGAGAATAAGATGAAGGAAGTTTGTGTTAGTTTTATTTCTAAACAAGTTCAGAAAAAATTTCTAAGTTTGAGCTCTGGTAAGTATGAGGAGATAAAACTATTAAATCAGCTTAACAAAGCTTTTGATGTACTTAAAATAAATCATTTATCAGGTGTGAAAATTCCTAAAACTAATTGGCCTGATGCATATGTTATTAAGTATGAAGTAACTAATTTGTATAAAATTAATCTTCCTAATGCATTCAGATTAATATTTACAATTGAAACTGATGAAGATAATTTGTTTGTAATTATTCTTGATTGGTTTAATCATAAAGACTATTGTAAAAAGTTTAAATACTGTGTGAATTGAGAGTTTATATATAAATAAGCAAAAGCTTTTTAAATAGATCAATTTTTCATTACCTCATTAAAACAACCCCGTCTAGCTCAATTGGTAGAGCGCGCGGCTGTAGAAGTTGTCTGACGTGGTCATTAATTTTTATGACTAAGGATGAAAGGCAATCAGCCGTAACCGCGAGGTTCCTGGTTCAAGTCCGGGGACGGGGATACATCTTTATTGGCCTAAGCCCTAACCAGTTTGTTTATAAACAACTATTTCTTACGGTTTTTTTACCTCATTGGTTAATTGCTTTTTTAATTTCTTTTTTTAATGTGTGGATAATATTTTGCGTTTCTTTTTTATTTATTTCTGGTAAGTCTAAGTGTTTTATTAAATAATATAGTAAAAATGAAAAAAAAGCTAGTTCTTTGCATTTAACTTCGTTAATTTCTTTATTGAAAAATAATGTTGTTATGTATTTTGTTATTTCCTCTATGTCTTCTTTTTTAATTTGCAAACCTAGTTTTATAATTGCTAACGGGTTTTTCATTAGTAAATTTTTATTTTTATCTATTACTGAAGGTATATATAATTCTCCCAATTGTTTTTCTTGGCTAAGTAAATGTCCGAAGTTATTTTCTAAAACTTTTTCAAAACGAGTATTTATCTTTCGTTTTTTATCAAATTCCGTAACTGGTTCTGTGGTTAAGCCAAATACGAGCCCTTTTATATAGTCGGTTTGTATTAATTTAGGCATTAATTTTTTTTTATAGAAGCGGTCGGTTAATTTAATGAGTGTTTGAGCGTCTCTTTTTATTCCCCATAGTTTTTCTTGTTTAAAGACTAATTTTTTTTGTTCCAGGTCGTTAAGTAATTTGTGAACTGTTGTTCCTGGTATTTTTAATGAAGATGTTATTATGTTCGCAGGAGTTAAATATGGGTGTGAGAATGTTTTGAATAATTTTTTGAAGTCATTAAGTAGTTTTTTTTCATAATTAGTTTTAGTTTTTTTTTGAAATAAACTTTTTCTTTGTGCATTATTTAATTTTAGTTTTTCTTCACATTTTTGAAAATATTTATGTTTTTCTTCATTCCCGCAAATAAATAGTAGTATTTGTTCACTTTTATCTATTGGGGTATTTACCATAATAAATACTGTAACAAAACTTCTATATAAACTTTTCTTTTTTTTATACCTCTGGTATAAATGGTATAAGTCATAATTTATAGTTCAATAAATTCAATAACTGTATGGTAATTAAGCTAAAAAATAGGAAAATAGTCAATATGAATTATTCACTTCTAATTACGCTACCCAAAGTTTTCATCAATGCAAATGAACTTAAAAAACACGATGAGGTAGAATTACATTTAGAAGAAGTTGGTGAAAAAGTAAAACTCACAATTGAACCTGTTAAAAAAAAGGTGGTGTTTGATGGAGTTTGAAAACCGAATTTTTAAACAGTTGCCGCAAGAATTGCAAATGCTAAACAAATATTTAGAATTTAAACGAAAAAATGAAGAACGAACAAATGTGCAAAAAACTCAAGTATAAAACCTCATCAGCTGAGCCTGCTAAAATTTTATTTGGTTTATTGGTATCAGAAGATAGTTTCTTTTTAAAATTTCGAACTAATAAACACACATACACTATAGCTAAAAGATGTGTTATAAGTTTAGAACCTACAAACAGAATTTTTAAAGAGGACTTACAATGAGTTCTAGTTCTTCAGAAAAAAGTATGTGTGGGTTAAATAACTTAACTACTACTAGTAAAATACGCGAAGTAGTAGTAGTGTTAATAAAATACTTAGATACTAATTTTTCAAAACTAAAAAGTTTAGAATATTTATCTAAACTAGCAGGTCTTTGCAATATATTGGTTAAACCTTTAAATATTAAAGTTTTAGCGTGTTTGCAAGAACTACGCGTGTTAAGTGTCGCGCAGTTATTAGAATTTATTCATTCTGCTAAACATAGGTTTGATGTATCTCATTCGCTCCGCGTACTAAAAGACGCGGGGTTAGTTGAAGAAACAAATAAAAATTCTGAAGAGTTCAAAACTTATGCTAAATTTTCAAAAAAAATTAAGCCCAACCTTTCTATTCGAACTTTAAGTGGGTGGAGTTCAAAAATAAACTTACCTCGCGAAGAAATGTACTCACAATTATCTGAGTCTGAACAAATAAATATTCGAAATTTCAAAAAAAAATTTGAAAAATTCCAACAATTGAAAGAAAATAAATTAATTCAAGAAAAAAAATATAGAGAACAAATTGTTGGAACTTGCTGCATATGCAAGGAACACATTTTAACCCACCAAAATATGCGGGAGGAATATGGTCTTTTATCTCATTCTAGTTGCAAACCAGATACACAATATAATAAAAAATTAGTTGAAAGGTGTTTAACAAAATGAAAACGTCCGATGTTGTAAGTTGTTGGGAAAATTTTATCGAAAACAATTGTTTAGAAGCATTAGAGAACCAGATACGGTTAAAAAATTTTTGGATGAATATTAATTTTAATAAAATTATGAAATTTGAACCAGAATTTGCTAATTATATTTTAGATAATTTTCAAACAAGTTTGGAAATTGGCGAGCTAATAATTTTAAAAAAATATAATTTATTAGAATTTGAGGTTAGGTTAGTTAATTTGCCCAAAAGCTGTGAAATAAATATTTCAGAATTACGAAGTGAGAATTTAGATAAATTAATTGTTTTGGAAGGTATAATTAAACAGAAAAGTAATGTTCGCCCAAAATTAGTTGCGAGCAAAAAGGAATGTAGTCTTTGTAGGAATATTATAGTGTTTGAATATTTTGGTGAAAAATTGAAATTTTTTAAAAAATGTAGTTGCGGGAATAACGGTTTTTTACGTGAAATTAGTTCAAAATTAATAGATGAACAACTATTGTTATTGGAGGAAAGTTTGGAGACTTTCAAAGGTTTTGCTCCAAAACAAATAAAATTAATTTTGGAAAAAGACTTAACAAGTCACTTGCTTGATATGAATAGCCCTCCAGGAAGCAAAATAAAGGTTGTAGGTGAAGTTAGGAAAGTTCCTATTATTTCCAGAGATAGAGAGAAATTAGCGCATTTTGATACTTTAATTAAAGTAAATTCTTTTGAAATTTTAACTGAAAATTTTTTTGATGTCTTGAAACCTGAAGAACGTGAGCTTTTTATAAAAAAAAGTAAAGAATTAAATTTTGAAAAAAAACTTATTGAAAGTTTCGCACCAGGAATTTACGGCCACGAAAATGTGAAAAAAGCTTTAATGTTGTGTTTAGTTGGGGGAAGTAAAGATAAGTTTTCTAGGAATGACTTGAATTTGTTAGTTTCTGGAGAACCAGGCATTGGGAAAAGTTGTTTGGCTAAGTTTTTTAAAAAAATTAGCCCTAAATGTCGTATTGCAAGTGGTGAGTCAAGTTCGGGAGTTGGTTTAACTGCTACTGTATTGCGTGATGAGCTAACAGGTGGTTGGACTATCCAAGCAGGGTTGTTACCGTTATGCAATAATGGCCATGTAGTTTTAGACGAAATAGATAAATTGAGGCCAGAAGAATTGCAGAGTTTGCAAAGTGCACTTGCGTCACAAGAAATTCACATATCGAAGGCAACTGTTTCAGGAACGTTACCGTGTAAAGTGGGTGTTTTTGCTATTTGCAACCCTAAAGAAGGATATTTTGATAAAGATAATTCTTTATTTGAACAGCTCAACATAAATTCAACGCTGTTAGATAGGTTTGACTTAATTTTCTTTTTGAAAGATATTCCAAGTTCTAATGATAAAAAAATTGCTGAAACAATTATTTCTAGAGAAAAAAGTACGCCTTGTTTTGATGAACTTTTTTTAAAAAAATATTTGTTGTTTTGCACTTCACATAAAATTAAATGGACTGATGAACTTAATGAATTTTCAAAAAAATTATATCAAAAAATTAGAAATGCGAGTTATCAAAAAAGTAATTTGAGAGCGAACCCAAGAACGTTTGAGTCTTTACGGCGTTTGAGCACAGCTAATGCAAAGCTCAGGTTAGCAGAATTTGTTTCTAAAGATGATGTTATGACTGCATTTTATTTATTGAACTCTTGTTTTAATTTCATTGACGAAGCAAATTCTAACAACATTGTTGAAGAGGAAGAGGTTCTATGATGGGGGACAAAAGTTTAGCTGAGTGTTACGCTTGCGGAGACTTACCTTGCTATTACGAATTTGATGGTGTGGCTTTCTGTTCAATACGTTGTATGAATAACTATTTGAGGGGTGTAAAGAAATGAATGAGTATGAAGAATTGGAGTTGTTACTTGGACAAGGTTGGGTGCAAAGCGCAATATCTAGGTGTGGCGTTTCAAAACAGAATTTTATTTTAACTGCTGTTAAAAACCACGCGCTAAATGTTTTAGAGAGTGGGAAATAGCAGAAGTAATGCTGGTGAAAACGGGTTTAACCCCCCATCAACGGACATTATAAATTACTTATCTGTGCTGTTTGCGTTTAACGTAACGAAAGAAAGTATTAATGAGTCGGTTAAAATGGGTGAAAACGGGTGGGTTTCGGCGTTATAATTATACTAATGTACGAGTGGAGATATTTTTTATAAAAAGAATGTGAGTTGATGATGAAACGAATTGTTATTATGGATGTGCAAACGGAACAGGAGTTTGAAGTATGGTGAAAGAAAATGAATGTAGCAATATATGCGAGAGTAAGCACTGAAGAACAAACACTTGAACAACAAATAGAACCTTTAGTTAATAGATGTAAGGCTAAGGGTTGGGCGTACTCAGTATATAGTGAAAAAATTTCAGGAACAAAAACTAATAGGCAACAACTAGATGTGTTAATGCAAGCAGTTAGAGCTGGAGAATATAATGCAATTATGGTTTACAAATTGGATAGGCTTGGCAGAAGTTTAAAGCATTTAATACAATTGGTTGAGGAGTTCAATAAGAAAGGAGTGCAGTTCATTTGCTTAAGTCCTGAAGTAGATACTCGCACAGCGCAAGGAATGTTCTTTATTCAAATTATTGGTGCAGTTGCAGAATTGGAACGTGAATTAATTAGTGAACGTATAATTACTAAGCTACAACATTTGAAAGCTAAGGGGAAAATATTGGGTAGGCCTAAAGGTAGTAAGGATAAAAAAGTAAGAAGGAAGTCAGGTTATTGGTTGCGTTGGAATAATGAAAAAAAGAAGAAAAAAGAACTGGTTAAAGAATGATAACAACTGATACCATATTATTAACTGTTACGTTTGCAGGTAGTTCTGTGATGTTTGCGTGGTTCTTTTTTGTTAGGGAGAAAGGTTGGAAGGAATTGTTTAAGCGCCACACGCAAGAACCTATTAAGTATTCTGTACCTTTTAGTAAACCTAAAGTAATGGAGAGTATGTTAAAAGAACTTCCTTGTTTGAGTATTGCAGAAAAGAAAGTTATTATCCAACAATGTTTTGGTAGGCCTGTAAGAATAATAGAAGCATTAGATAAAGATGGCCAAAGCTGGTTAGAAACAATTACATTTTATGATGCGCCATCTGATGGTGAGTTTAATATGTTATTTGATAAAACAAAAAAGAATTACGTAGGTTAATAATTTTATATTTTATATAAATTTTATTTATTTGTTATTTTTTAAATACATATCTTAAAAATTTAATTAAATATTTTTTTTTCAATTCTAGCTTTCCAAACTAAGTGTCCGATAATAGTTATAATTAAACCCACAAAAATTGAATTAAAAATTGGAACATATTTTATTTCTTTTATTATACTTATAATAAAGCTTGAAGGTATTTTTGAAAGTATTGTTGAACCTATCAAAAAAGAAATACTCTGAACAAAAACCCAAAAAGCAAACCGTCTATTAACAATAAAACGTTGGTCAAAAACAAAAATTTGCATTAATTTACTTACGACTTCAATTATTAAACCAGATAATAAAACAATAACTAATATGCTTTTTAGTTTAAAAAATTCCAGCGAGAATATTGCAATATAAATTCCAACTGAAAATGTAGCAAACCAAATAAAAAAGTTTTTTATTGAGTTTTTGTTTATTTTTTTAGCTAACTTATGTTTGTGATGAGAATGTGTTTTATTAGATGAATTATGTTTATTTGATAAGTTATTACTAAGTTTATCAAAAAGACTAGAGTCAAAGTGTTTATTTCCTTTCCAATTAATAATTATTGTAGTGAGAGGTATTCCTATAACTAAAACTAAAAAAACCCACATTACGCCAATATTAGGCGAGTTTAGGCCTTGTATTAAAAAATTTAATTCAGTCATCATAACAAAAATTGACATAATTGCCATCCAAACCCAGTTAATAGCTCCTAATTTGAATGAGTCTTTCCAATTAGTTCCTATTATGTATTTGAATAATATTGCTAAAGGAATAATAGTAATTGGGGCTGCAAGCACTCTTGGAAAAAAAAATGCGAATACGCTAAATAAAAAAAAAGATATGAACACGTAGAATAATAAACTTTTTCTAGCCATTTTATACCCCATTATAACTTTCGTTTTTCATTTTTTAAGAACATTAAGAAGTCTTTCCATAAATTTTCGGTTTAGAGTGTCATATGTTGCTAGGTTATCAGGATAAAGTTCAACTAATTTTATACCTTCTTCCTCATATAATTTCCTTTTATGGTTACAAGCTTTTTTATATTCAAAATTTGAATTAAATAAACCCCAATATTCAACATACACATCATATTCAGGCAAATAAAAGTCTGGTTTTAATTTTTGAGAACCTATTTTTAATGGTTTTTCATAAATGTACTTTATTTTTTTAATTTTAAAAAACCCTGCAATAAACGCTTCTTTCTTTGACTTAAAATTGTAAGTTTTATTTGAAATTTGAATATAATATTTCTGTTTAATATTGTTTATTAACCAACTTAATGAACATATGATGAACACTACACTTAATTGTTTTCTGCTTAAATACATTTCAGGCGAAATTAATATCATAATTCCAAACAAAACAAATAGAACAGGAGCTATAATTTTAAATTCACACCACTGTTTAATATAAATTAAGTCCAATTTATACTTAGTTATGGAGTTGTGTTATTTAAAGTTTTTGAGTAAACAAACAGGTGTTTGTTTAATAGGTAAAAATAGGGGGGGTATTCACCAGTTTATTTATAAAAGCTAGCGAAGCCTAATTATTTACGGGAGGTTTATTTACTTTTTTTGAATAACTCGAACAAGTCTCGTTCTTTACTATCTCCCATTACTTCAACCCATTTCTTCATTAACATTTCAGTAGCTTCTTTGACTTTTTGCTGTTCAGTTAATGCAACTTGCACATCTCTCGGTCTTCCGCAATTGCTACAATATTTAATTTTGGGTTGGATATAATATCCACAACTACATTTTTTTGACTTCTCAACTTCTTCTTCAGATGTCAAACCTTTTTGTAGTCTTATAGCGTCATTAACAGGTTTATTATTTAGGTGGGAGTATGTTGCTATCTGTTTGCTTCCTATTACCCAACCCATTTTTTTACACGTTATTGAGTCAGTATATTTTGAGATGTCTAAGCTAGTTCTGCTATGTCTGAACCAATGAGCATTACACTTTTTATTTATTCCTGCGCGCTTGAAAATTTTTTGTAAAATTTTTCTAACTGCTGGA
Organism: Candidatus Woesearchaeota archaeon; assembly: GCA_018675335.1. Classification (NCBI taxonomy): domain Archaea; kingdom Nanobdellati; phylum Candidatus Woesearchaeota; species Candidatus Woesearchaeota archaeon. The sequence continues at coordinate 34,793 of JABGYH010000003.1, read as the reverse complement.
TAGCTCATATGGTCTGGAACTCCATTTGTAGTTTTTTTTAAACTGTACCAGAATAATGCGCGAGGGTCTTCTTTGTTGATGTGAAAGTCTAAATATCTTCTTAAATAAGGTACGCAGTCAACAAATAAGAATGGACCTCGTTCGCCAGTTTTACCATCTGGAATGAAAATGCTTGCAGTCCCATCAGAATTGAAAACAATATTTTTTATTCTTATGCGTAATAGTTCTCCAACCCGCATTCCGCTTTCGTGTAATAAAGAAAATAATGCTCTTTCTCTGTTGTTGCTGCAACCGTTTTCAAGAATTTGAGAAACATCGTCATCATTAATGACTTCTGAAGGGTCTATTTTTGGTTTTTTGTAGGAAGAACTCACATCTTTTTTAAAAAATTTGTAAATTCTTATTACTTCTGTTCTTTGTTGTATGTCACTAGTTATCAGTCTGTTGTCATAGTCTTCATACCAATTAAAGAATTGTTTTAAGTAACGCCTATGTATTGCTTTTGAGGCTTCAGATAGTTCCAAACTATTAATTTGTGCGATGGTTGCTCTCCAGTCAAATATGTTTGCTTCTAAAAATGACTGTTGTAACATTTGGTCAATAAGAATTAAAGTTCTCCAACGCTTAGCTATTGTATACTTTATGTTGCCTATGCTTAACAAATGGTTTCCAAAGTCAAATAATAATTTTTTGTTGGTTTCATTACATTTGTTTTCTATTTCTTTGCGTTTGGCTTCAAATTCTTTTTTCCTTTGTGGATAAAGGTCTATTTCTTGTTCGGTTTTCATTTTGTTTTCTAAACCTATAAAAGAATTAGATGTTTAAATACTTAAACTGGCTTACACCATTTATAAAAAAAGTGTAAAAAATGGTGCGGGCTTAGAACGATAGTTATCGTGTCCGGGGACGGGGATACATCTTCATTTCAAGTCCGGTTTTATTATTGGATTTTTTTCTGTTTTTTTTATGGCTTATTATTAACTACTTGTTTGTAGTGTTTAAACGTAAAATTTATAAATGGTGATTCAACAAATAGTGTATGGCTCAAGAATTAGCTGATTTGGTTGAAGACATTATTGGAACTAATATGCAGTTTTATGGTGGTGGTTCTGTAACTCCACTTACTGCTGAAAAAAAAGCTAGTGCATTTAAAAAACCTCGAGATGCAGATTTTAAAAAAGAAATTTATGATTCTTTACAAGTTGTTTTAGATTGCATAAGAACTGAGGGTGGAATTTCTAGATCTACTTATGAAGCTAATCGTTTTGCTATTAATTCTGTTGTGCGTATTGTTTCGGATCTTTATATTTCTTCTACTGCTGGCGGCAGTCATTCTTGTTATGGTTGGGATCGTGAAAGTAGGAATGCTGCTGAAGCACAAGCAACTAAATTTTCTGACGGTAATTATGGTGAAACTGTAACTGGAAGTCATGTTAATATTTTTGATACTTGGAAAGATAAATCTAAATTTGAGGGAACTCTTTTCCATTTAGATTATCAAGATCATATGTTGCAGTCAATGCGAATTCTACATCAAGGTCATAGAAACTCACTTTATGTGAGAACTGTGAGCGAAGATGATTCAATTAAAGGAATTGTATCTTTTGTTGAAACGTATGATCCTGATCCTGAATTACCTTGGACTTTAACTTTATCCAAAGAAGACTATCTTGCAAAAATTAGTGAGTTTAATTCTAAGGCTAAAGGAAAAGCTGAAATTGTTTTATTGGGTGAAGAAGGATCTAAATTTCCAGTTGTAAAACTTTATGATTCTCCTGAGAATATTAGGGATGCTTTTTTTGCACATGATTTAAGTATTGATTTTAAATCTAATGAATGTCCTTGGGGATTATCAATTGTGCCTGATGATTGGGAACTAAAAACTGGTTGTAGGCTTTATGTTAGTGATGCGATGGAAGATCCGAATTATTATCCTCATCTTGCGATTGAAGGATTTGAATTTGAAGGTAATACTATTATCATGCCTCACGAACGTGTAGGTGCAGAAGTATCTTTTGTTAAGCATTATGTTGCAAACTTGCCTAATTCTGATTAAATTTTTTATAACTAATTTCTTTGCGGGGATCTGTGCTGTGCTTGTTAGTGAGGGATTATATTTATAAATATTCAACGAATTCTATTCTTTTATGATAATATTGTGCTCGCAAGACATAGAAGTGTTTGATACTTTGAAAGATGTTAATAGAGTTGCATTTATAGGTAATGCGAAAGATATGTATGAAGATAAATCTGGTTTAGAGAAATGGCGTGATTTTTTTCGTTCTAGGGGAAAAGAATTAGATGATGTTGATCTTCGTGATTTTAATGCGGAAAGTATTTTGGAAAAATTGACTCAATATGATTTGATGTATTTTGCGGGAGGTAATGCATTTGTATTATTGGAAGCAATAAAAGAGTCTGGGTTGGATGCTGTATTGGGTAAAATATTGGCTGCGGGAGTTATTTATTTGGGTCAAAGTGCGGGATCGGTAGTTATGGGAAAAAGTATTTATTATTTGACTGAAATGGATGATCCTTCATTTGCAAAAAAATTAACTGATTATTCTGGACTTGGGTATGTTGATTGTGTTATTGTTCCTCATGCAGATAATCCTAAGTATGCTGGAGCTGTAGAAGCTATAAGAAGAATGCATTCTGGTAAAGTAAACTTAAAATTCTTAGATGAAAAAGAGTATATTGTGATTGAGTGATATTTTTGATTTCATTACTTTAATCTCTTTTTCTTTATTTTATTATGAAACAATTTCGTTTACAAAGTTTTAAATACTTTTATATGATTACTATTTTTATTAAATTTAAAAATGAATCCGAAAATTTTGAAAAGAAACCTGGATTTTTTAGTTCTAATTAGTGTTACTACAACTACAACAACTGTTGCATAATTGTGCTCAGTTCAACCGAATTTCTATTTGCACAAAAATGTTAACTTTTTTTGTTTGAGCCTGGTAAGCTTATAGGCAGATTAATGTGATGTTTTTGTTGAAATAAAAGTTGAATTCTAAATTGATGACTACGCTCAAAATAAGTTGAGTTAGTGTTAACTTTGCAATGGAGTAGTTTAACGAATATGGAGATTGAATAAAATGAATAAAAAAAATAATCAAAAGAGAAGTCCGCCTGATCTTATTGGTATGGATTTTTCACAACAACAAATGGAAGGTGCAGTAAAAAACAAAAATGCACTTGTTTTAGGATTACAGTATGGACATGGTTGCGAATTAGCTTGTATAATGTGCTATGCTGCAGAAGGAAAAGAAATTTTGCAAATGGTTGGGAGTGATAATCCAAAACCGTTATCGCTTGATGATTATGCGAGAATGTTTGGGCAAGCAAAAGATATTGGAATTGATGCAGTGCATATTTCGGGTGAAGGAGATCCGCTCATAAATCTTGATGAGTTTTTTGATCTTCTTTCGCTTGCAAGAGAACATGATCTTTTACCTGTAGTTTATTCTCATTGTGCAAAAGTTGATAGGGATATTGCAAAAAGACTTGATGAATTTGGAGCATCAGTAATAGGAAAACTTCATAGTTTAAATCCTAAAATTAATGAGTTTCTTGTTGGAAATTCTGATGTTTACAACTACGTACAAGTTGGTGGTGGGTGGATTCCCGAAAATATGCTTTTTTTAATGGAACGAGGTCTTGGCGAACAAAATAGACTTGGTGCGAATTGCATCGTTATGAGTGCAAATTATTCTGAAGCAGAAAATGTTTGGGAATTTATGCGAAGTCAAAGTATTATTCCTATGATGGAATTTATGGTTTTGTCTGGAAATGCTAAAGACTACTATAAAATGGATGTGGGTGCAGCAGATAGAGTAAAATTGCATAGGCGAATATATGAGTTAGATCAAAGTATGGGCTTAGAATATGACTTTTCATTAGGTCCATTTCTAGGTCATAGAAAATGTGATAGTCGACCAATAATTTTATTGGATTTATTTGGGAATGCCCGACTTTGTGTTTCTTCGTATGAAGAATTTGGTAATTTCAGAGATCAGGAATTAGGAGAATTGGTTGAAAGTCATTATCGACTCGAAGAAAGTCTTGGTAGGAATTATGGGAATGAGGGCGTGTTTTGTGAATGTGCCAAATATTGTAAAGACAAAATTAGATGCCAAGAAAAATAATTTTTTTTTCTTTTTTTGTTAAGAAAGTAGTTTTTGTTGTATTTCTTTTACTTGATCAATTTTTTTTGATTTTCCATGAAACCATAAATCCAATCCATCATTTTCAAATCTTGGAATGACGTGGAAATGTAGGTGAAAAATACTCTGTTGAGCATCTTTTCCAGATGCGTTTAAAATATTAACTCCTGTTGCTCCAAGTTTGTCTTTGCACAACATTGCCATTTTTTTACAAACTTGATTGATTCTACCTAACACTTCATCAGGAGTTACAAATACATTTTCAAAATGTTTTTTAGGAATAACTAATAAGTGTCCATTGGCAGTGGGATTAATATCTAAAAAAACTTTAACTAAGTTATCTTCAAATACTTGAAAACATGGCATTTCATTATTTGCTATTTTACAATAAATGCATTCAGTCATATGATTGATTAAATTTTAATTAATATATAAATTTAGCTGAGATTGGGGATTATTTATATGTCTCACGCGGACCTGTCCAATGTCCAATGAGATAATTATTTATAGTTTGTAATTATCTAGTTAGTTAATAGTAGAAGGTGATAATATGGTTAATAAAGAATTAATGTCTGAATTTGAAACTGAGTTTGAAAAAATCAAACAAGAATTAAAGTTTAAGTCTTCACTTGCAGAGCTTGATAATATTTTCTTTTTGAAAGATTTTATTCATTCTTCAAAGTTCGTTAGTGATTCATTATCTCGCCAAGTTTGTGGGAGAATTTGTGAAACTCTTAATGGTTGGTCTGGTTATTTGCATGGGTTAGTAATGCCAGTTCCTCATTCTATGTTTAGTGTTACTGAAAATAAAATGATTAATGAATCTGATAATAAAGCAATCTTGCTTGCTATGAAAAAGATTATGGAGTTTTCATCTAGAAATTCTTTTATTGGACTTTCAAAAGATAAAAAAGCTGAAGCAGAATTCGTTGACGAAACTGTTAAGTTTTGGAACACCGAGCTTAAAGGTTTGCTAATAAAAACTATGGGTGAAGTTAATGCTGGTTGGAAAAAAGAAATTGAAACCCATGATGACCAAAAGAATTAATTTTTTAGTATTTTTAGGGTCATAGAGAATAGTTCTTCTTTATGATCACTAAATTTATGATTTGCACCTTTTATAGTTTGTGCATTTATTTTATCTTTGAAATGTGCGTATGGTCCGGAACCTGCAAGAATTATTTTTTCATCTTTTATTTTTGAAACAATATCTAAAGTTAAAAATTCTTGGTATAGTTCATTTGAGATGGGGTGATTTCTAAGAAAGTATCCTTCAGTTTTCTTTTCAATTTTTGATGCGAGCCATTTAAGATCTAAACTTGGATCCCACATAACTATTTTTTCGGCTCCTTTTGAAAGAAAAACTGCAGGTCCTCCAAGACTTTTTGCTATGATGTAAACCTGTTTGTATTTTTCACAGTATGTTATCACTTCATCAATTTTTTCAGATACTTTGTGTAAACTGTCATATTTTATTGGGAATCTAACAACTGAAAAATCATTTTTTACAAAAAAATCACGAGCATCTTCTGTGGATTGTATCTTTCCACCTATTCCTGGAACAATTATTATTACTTTTTCAGATATGTTATCTTCAACTATGTCCATTCAGTTTAATATTGAGTTTAGTCTTATAATAGTTTTGGTTAATTTTTTAGGCATAGGTTTATAAATTCGCAGTTAATTTGGGGGAGTATGGATAATTTTAAACACAATTCTGGAAAACCTAGGGGAAGAGGTTCAAGTAGATCTTCCGAAAGAGGATCCTATCGCGATAACGATAGACAGTCTGGATCATTTAATAGAAGAGACTCTGGCAGAGATAGATTTGATAGAAGAGATTCTGGTAGAGATAGATTTGATAGAAGAGACAGACCTGAAATGACAACTGTTACTTGTGATGCATGTAGTAAAACATGTGAAGTACCATTTAAACCCTCTTCTGATAAACCAGTTTATTGTAGTGATTGTTTTAGAAAAGACTCTAGAGGCGGCGATTCAGGTTCTAAATCTAAAGATTACAGTGAAGAACTAGCTGAGATCAATAAAAAACTTGATTTCATCATAGAATCTATGGATGTCGAGTAATTTTTTATTTTATTTTCTTTCTATTTTTCTTTTTATAATATCTTTTCTTTAGTAAATGATAATATTCATATTTCCAGATTAGTTGTGGGTAAAACGTACAATCTCAGTCAGAATTACTGTTGCAGCGATTAATAATGAAAATGCGGATAAAATAATTAAGTCGAGTTTAGAATGTGTTCTTGTTTCAATTGGGAATAGTTCAATGAGTCTTTTTGATTTATCAAAATATAAAAACCAAGCTAAATGAATTAATACTAAGGTGATTCCTATTAGAATTAGTTGTGATATGTTAGTTAAAAGGTCTAAAAAAATTAACATCAAAATAATTAATGATAATATACTCCAAAACTTACACAAAAAAATAGAGTTGTTTCTTTTTTTTAAAATAATTGTAAGTATGTAAACACAAAATCCTATATATGATAAAATAAATAAATTGAGAACTATTATAAAAAGATGTAAAGATAAATTTAGTCCTGAAGATTTAAAAATTCCTGGAAACAATGTATATAAATCAAATAAACCTGCAAAAATATTAATAAATAAAATTATGATAAATAAACCAAATGTGCCTCCAAAAACCCTATATTTCGTTGGTTTTATGTTGGCGCCACTCCTATCAAAATTAGTATTGGTTTCGTTTTTCATTTTTTCTTTTTGTGCTTATTTTTTTCCACTTTTTTGTATTGACTTATTGCCCACATTATAAAACCTAAGAAAACCAGTAATGTGGAAATTTGACCTAATGTATAAAAGTCCATTTCATACCTAGTTATAAATTAGTTTTATTTAAATTTTATGAAAAGAAAATTAAAATATTTAAAAACAAAATAACTCCCCTTATTTACATTATGCGCCCATGAAGGATATAACTATCAAAGCAAGATAAAATACTATTATAAGTAATGATAGTGCTCCAAAACATAGTCCAATTATTGCTAATGCTTTTCCTTTTAATTGATTATTGTGTTTGATGTGTTGTAAAGAAATTATTCCTAAGGGCAATCCTAATAATGGAAAAAAGAATACTGATAAGAACGCACCAATTGCAAAGTAATCATAATGTGAAGTTCCTATGACTGCACCTTCACTAGGTGGGGGTTGACCCATTTTTAATTCTTCTTCACTGTGTGAATTAACAAATTTAAATACTTCTGATATGGATTCTTCACTTCTGCCATATTTAATTAAGTATGATTTAATGTTTTCGTCTGAGAATTTTTCTTTTCTTTTTTCTAAAACCCATTGAACTAAATTTTGATCTACCATTTTATTTCTTACTCTCAGGACCTTCAACATAAAGCACATTGCTTTTAGCATTCATTTGTATTTTCTTGCTTGCTTTGAACTTAACTATTGTTGGTTTAAAGGTTATATCTCCTACAACGTGTAGTGTTGATTTTACTTCGTATTTGATGATTCTTTCTTCGTAAGCGTCCATTTGTTCTAGTTTGTATTCAAGTATTGTTCCTTCGCGGGAATGCGGGTATGTTTTTGTTGGGTGCATGGTTCCGGAGTGACTTGGTTTTAGAACTTTTAGCATTTTTGGTACTCGTTCAATTATTCGTACATTTTTTAGAGGTTTTGAGCTTCTATTTTTTACGTGTACAATTATTTTTGCATGACTTAATGCTCCGTGTTCTCGCTTTAAGTGTTTGATGCTTTTTTTAATTATAACTGAGCTTCTAAATGCGTAAAATAGTAATAATGCAAGTATTATCAAAATTACTAGCCAGTATAATATTCGATAGCTTGTAACTATTTTTAATTCAACTGTTTCTTTTGGTTCAAGATTGACTGTCCATGTGAAGTATTGTTTTTCGCCTTCACTTAGTACGTCTGCTTCTGGATTAGTATTTGAAAATAATTTTTCAAGAGAAGTTGTTTCTATTCGAATAATTTGTTCTTTTGCAACATTTCCTTCATTGGTTAGTGTTATGTCTCGAACAGTTTTTGCGTGTGTTTTTGTTAAATCAATTGTTTTTGTTAATGGTGGAACATAGCCAATTACTTCAAAAGTTTTACTATCTGTAAAGACTGTTTTATTTTTGTAAATAACTTGTACGTTTATTGTGTCACTAAATGGTTTTGTGTCTTTGTCAAATGTTAGTGCGAACTTGGATTTTTTTTCTTCGTTTGATCCTAATTCAAGAATTGATTTTTCATTTAAATATCCGGTTAACACAACCTCTATATTTTGTAAAACTAATTTATTATTATTTTTGACAACTACTTCTACTGAGTATTGGTTTCTTGGATCAATTCTTGCAGGCACTTTAAATGTTGCTTGCATGTCTGCGATTGGAACTGATATTTCTTCTATTACTGGGATCCCAACGCCAACTCTTAGTACTGTGCTCATTAGGACTTGTTCTTGGTCACTTTCTACTTCGAGTTTTATTGCGTGTGTTCCGCTGTCAATATTTGGTGATGGTTTTAGATACATCAAAATATTTTCTGTTTCTCCTGCTAAAACTTTTTTTCCTGAGAAATAATCTGTTAGTGGGACTGTTTGAAAACTCCATTTTAAATCTTCAAGGGGCTGAATTTTAAATGTGTCATCAAAGTCTTGTACGTTTTGTATGCTAATATTAAATATTGCAAAGTCGCCTTTGTTAATTGTATTCTTAACTGGTTCTGCAGTCATGTAGAATGCTGGTGTTTTTACTTCTATTGCACTTCCGATAGCCGATAATATTATTATTGCCATTAAAAATGCGAGAATTCCGATTAGTTTTTTGCCCCTTTTCATCTTATCCCTCAATTTTTATAAAATATTGCTCCCAATACTTTTTAATATAGTATATAATGTAAGGTTGTTAATATTTATAAAGGTTTTGTAAATAATTTTATTAATAATTTTACTCAAGTGCTTGTTTTAATGCGTAGTTTGCATGTATTTGAGTTGTATCAAATATTATGATTGAAGAATTCACATCATCTTGTTTAATTAAAGAAGGAATTTCTGTGCACCCTAAAACTATTCCTTGAGCACCTAATTTTACTAAATTGTTAATTATTCTTAAATATTCTTTTTTTGAGTCTTCGCGTATTTCACCTAAACATAATTCATTATATATTACATCATGAATAATTTGTCTGTCTGAGTCAGTTGGTATTACAACATCAATTCCATGTTTTTCTTTTAAGCGATCTTTGTAGAATGCTTGTTCCATAGTAAATTTTGTTCCAAGTAATCCTACTTTGGTAATTTTTTTATTTTTGATTGAATCTGCTGTTGCATCCGCAATGTGTATTAGTGGTATTTTTATTGCAGTTTCTACTTGGTCGGCTAACTTATGCATGGTGTTTGTGCAAATTAAAACAAAGTCTGCTCCTGCGTTTTCTAATTTTTGTGCTGAGTTAATCATTGTTTTTTCAAGTGTTTTCCAGTCTTCTACTGATTGCATTTTAGCAATTTCTTCAAAATTTAATGAGTGTAGAATAATTTTTGCAGAATTTAGTCCGCCTAATTTTTCTTTTACTCCGCAATTTAGTAATTTATAATATTCTTGAGTTGATTCCCAACTCATTCCACCTATTAGTCCTATTGTTTTTATTTGCAACACCTCTTTCCAATAACTATTTTTCTTAATTCAGAATTTAAATCATTTAATGTTGCAAAACTTTTCTCTGTTGGTGCTTCTGAGTCATTTTTTAAGAATTCTTCAATATAGGAGTCCATTTCTTTAATATTTGCAACTTTGTCTTTTTCTTTTCCTTCTTTTTTAAGTTCAATTATTTTTTTTAATTTTTCAATTACGATATCAGGTATTATTTCTTTCATTCCAGCTAATGCATCTAAAAACTTTATTGGTGGAATTGATTCATGAACTACTACCCATTTTGCATTGATCAAACCTCGATATGCATAAAGGTATTTTTTGTGTGTTACAAAAGTTCCTGTTTTTAAATATTTGATATAATTATTTTTACAAAGTGATTTGTAATGAAAATAAAGTGATTTTTTACTAAAGCAATTTTTAGCAAACTCCTTAAACCTCTCATTTTGTGACCCATAATAAACAATATCGCTCATTAACCATTCAATTGTGGTGGGGTTTGACGAACTTAGCATTTTTGTGTATTTGAATATATCAAATCCGCTCATGTCAATTAAAGATCCTTCAACTGGACATTTTTCAAACTTTGAATCAAACGCTGCTTGAATTACATCTCCTGGCTTATTAATTTGTACATATTCATCAACGGGTCGAACAAATACGAATCGAACATCATAATCGCTATCTTTGCTACTCATTCCCCAAACTCGACTTCCGTTTTCTATTGCAAATAATATTTTTACGTTTTGTTCTTTTTCAATGCGCGCGCATAATTTTTTTATTTCTTCTTTCATACTATTCGACTCACATGTTCATTTTTTTCAATTCGAATTACTTTGTTAACAAAACTTTCTATTTTTGATTCGTGTGATACAATTATTACTTGTTCCGTATTTAATTGGTCTAATACGTCTCGAACGCGATCGAGTTGTTCTGTTGAAAATCCATCTGTTGGCTCATCTAAAACTAGTAAGTCTTTTGTTTTTATATTACTTACTACATCATTGATCACTTTGTTTAGTGCAAGTCGATACGCGAGCGCAACGGAAGTTTTTTCTCCTCCGCTTAAATAATCTAGTTCTAGTTCGTGACCATTTTGTAATATGTTTGGACTAAATTCATCATCAAGTGATGCTGTAATTGTTTCATCTTCTATTAGTAGATCAAACCAGGTTGTAAATAATTCTTTAAATTCGTGATATACTTTCATCATAACTTGTTTTTCCATGGTCTCCATAAGTTTGATAAACATTTCATCAAGCCATCTTATTTCATTTTCGCATTTTGTTATTCGTCGTTTTGATTCTTCTTTTGTTATGACTTCGGTTTTGAGTTCTGTTTGTGTTCGCTCCCAACTTTCTTTTTCTTTTTCTATTCCTTGTTTTTTTACTTCGATTTTTTTCTCTTCTTCAAGTAGTCTTTCAAAGTCTATTTTTTTAAGGGAGTATTCTTGTTGTAGTCCATCAAAGCTTTTGTATTTTTGTTGTAATTCTTCTAATTTTTTATTTAACCCTAAAACTTTTTCTTGTGTTTCTTCTAAAAAAGTAATGTGTTCTCCGAGTCTTCGTATTTTTTCGGTTTTTCTTTGACTAACAGTTTCTATTTCTGTGAGTTTGATTTTTGTTTCATTTAATATTTTTATTTTTTCTTTGTGATTAATTATTTCTTTTCGAATCTCTTCAATTTTTGAGGCGTCAAGTTCACTGATTTTTGTTAGTATTTCTTTTCGTTGAGTTTCAGTTTCTTCAAGTAATATTATTAGATTGTTAATTTCGATTTTGAGTTCGGATTCATTTTTTATTTCACCACTAATCTCAGAAATTTTTATTTCAATTGCTCGTACTTCTTCGAGTTTTTTGCGTTGGCAATCAACCAGGTTCATAATCTCTGTTTTTTGAGTTTCAAGTTGTTTTATTTCTCCAATACACTCGGCGATTTTAGAATTTTCTCGTTCATTTATTTTTTGTTTGTGTTCATTACTTACGGTTTGTTCGCAGGTGGGGCAAGAATCAATTTGTGATATTTTTTCTTTTAGTTTTTGACTTTGCATATTCATAATTTCAAATCCATTGATTTTTTTACTTAGTTCTAATATGTCAAAATCTATTTTGTGTATTGTATCGTGGATTAGTTGTTTGTCTTTTACTCGCTCGATGAGTTCTGAGTATTCATTTTTTTTAGAAATCATTATTTGTTCTTTTTCTTGTTTTTTGATTTTTTCTTCTTTTAAATTTAGAATTCTCATGTCTATTTGTTTTTCTCGCTCTTTAATTAATGCATTTTCTCTAAGTAATGTTTTTTCCAGATTTTCATTAGTAAGTATTTTTTGTTCTATTGATGTTATGTCAGAAGATATAGTTTCTATGGTTTCAACACTTAAATTTTCTTCGAGTTCTGCAAGTTTTATTTTTATTGTTGTTATTTCGGTTTTGAGTTGTTCTATTTCTTTTTCTTCTTTTTCTATTTGATTATTTTTTTCATCAACTACACTAGTTAAAATTTCTATTTTTTGTTTGATATCTTGGCTAAGCTTGATTTTATCATCCAAGCCTTTCATTAGATTTCTTTTTTGTATGAGTTCTTCTTTAACTGAAATGAGTATTGGTCGAATTTTATTTTCTTGTTCAATGAGTTCTGAAATAAATCCTGCAGATTCTTCGAGTTTTTTCTTTTTCTCTTCCAAATCATATATTTGGCCTACAAGTTCTTTTTTCTTATCTTTTGTATTTTTAATAATTATTTGTACATTTTCTCTTATTTTTTTGTATTTATCAATTCCAAAAACAAGTCTTAATGTATTAAGCCTTAGTTCTTTATCTTCTAAAACTATTTGTTTCATTTGATCTTGAGGTGTGTATACTGTATATCTAAAGATTAGACCTTTACTTTTTGTTAGAAGTTCATGAGGGTATCCTAATAATTCCAAAACTCTTGCTCGCAGTTCAGTTGTAGTTCCTTCAGTTTTGACTCCATCTATAATTAAGTAGCCTGTATCTTGTACTACGCTGTTATTTTGTTTTTTTAATCTGCGTTTTATTATGATCTCTTTTTTATCTAATAAAAAACATAATTCTACATGTCCTGCATTTGTTCCCTTTCTTAATAGTGCATTTGAACTTAAGAGTCCTCGCATGGCACCAAATAATCCGAACTCAAGCGCACTTAATATTGATGATTTCCCAGAACCTATGTCTCCGCTTAGTAGTGTGCTTCCTTTTTCGAATTCTATTTTTGCTTCAGTAAAACTTCTTATGTTTTGAAGTTGTATCCATTTAAGAATCATTGATTTTTTCAATGAATTGAGTTATTTATAGTTTTTGTTTTGGGAATTTTTAATAATTTTTAATTAATTTTTCTTTAATTTAATTCATTTTTAAACTTTAAAAAGAGTTTTTAAATGATTTTTATTTTCAGTGTCACAAGTTTAAGACGAATAGTTCTCCTCGAGGATAGTCTCTGTTTGATAGGTATATTAGAGCAGTTTTCACTATCATAAAATTTATATAGTATGGTATTATTCTTCAATAGCAAAAACAGTATGAAAATACTTAGAGGTGAGTATTTAATAAATACGAGGTGATAAAATGAGGCGAAATCTCATAGTTGTTTCAGTAATTGCGGTAATTTTGTTGTTTCTAGTTGGATGTACTGGATATCAAGTTCCTTATCAAGCTCCAGAGGCTGGTCAAGAACCTGGTCCAATGCCTGTACCAACAGCGGAACCTACAGCTGAACCTGTAGAACAACCTATGCCAGTGGAAGCTGATGTAGAAGTTGTTGTAGAACCTGCTACTGAAAAGAAAAAATTAATTATGGAGCCTGCACAAGAAGCTCCTGTTGAAGTTGTTATTGAACCTACTCCTGTAGTAGTTGAACCAGTTGAAGTTGAATCAGAACCTGTGGTTGAAGTTAGCCCAGTTTCAGAAACGACGTCAGCACCTGTTTGGGTTCCTGCTAATGTTGGAAGTGATAAAGCAACTTTAACTGTTACTGAAGGAGAATTAGTTAAATTAAATGTTAGAGCTAATGACCCAGATGGTGACGAACTTGAATACACATTCGGTAACCCACTTGACGAAGATGGAGAGTGGCAAACGAAAGAGGGTGATCAAGGAGAATACGAAGTTGATGTTAGTGTTACTGACGGAAAAGCTACAACTACTCAAGAAATTATGGTTGTTGTTTTAAGTAGTAATAAAGCACCGATGATTGATGTTCTTACTGAAATCACACTTAATGAAGGAGAAACAATTACTCTTAAGCCAGTTGTATCTGATCCTGACGGAGATTATGTAACAGTTGCTTATAGTGGTTGGATGACTACAAATACAAAAGACATTGGTTATGATGAAGAGGGTGAATACGAAGTTGTAATTACCGCTAATGATGGAAATCATGTTGTAACTAAAACAGTAATGGTAACAGTAGAAGATATGAATAGAGCTCCCGAATTAGAAGTAGAGTTTTAAATTTTTTTAAAAATTTTTTATAGTTTTTTTTAAATCTTTTAAAAGAAAGGCTTACCTCCTTTTCTTTTATTTTTTTCTTTTTTTTTTTATTTAATAATCATAACTAAAATTAATGATCTATATTCTATTGCTGCAATTATATATTTGCTATAATGATAATTTTTATAACTGATCAAGTTATCAAAGACGTTTATGTCTGTAGAAAAAATAATTGAAAAAACGAGAGACTATTTAGCAGTTCCAGCGGTTGTTGGACATGAACAAAGATTTTTAGATCATCTTCATGCTCAAAGTTTAATTACTCAATATAGACATAGGAATATTTGGCTTGAAGGGGATTTAGGTAATAAGTTGTTAGTGCTAGCGCCCAAAAATCCTTCTGATATAATTTTATCAGTTCATGTTGACAGATTAGGTATTGTTGTTAATGAAAGGGGAGAATTTGAGTATGCTAATTTTCATCAAAATCCTGTAAAGGCACAAAAGACTAGTGAGGCTATTTTTCAAAAATCTGGAGAACGATTTGTAGGTCAGACTGTTGTTGCGTATGATCCTAAAACTGAAGATAATTTTGGAACTGGAATGGTTACAGGATTTGATTTAGATTATTAATCAAGAAAATTAACATTTCAAATTCCTGAATTTGAGGGTCAACTACGTCCTGGAATTGCTATTGGATATTCGAATGGGTTAACTGTTGATGGGGGTTACATTTCAGGTCAAATTGATAATGCTATTTGTGTTGCAGTTGCCATGCAATTAATTGATGAGGGTTTTGATGGTAGAGTTTTGTTTACTGCTGATGAAGAGATTGGTTTAAGTTGGAGATATACTAAATCATATTTAGATTCCGCAGGAATTCAAACTGATAACTTAATTGTTCTAGACACAACTCCTTACCCTAACTTGGATGCTATTGATAGGGGAGTTATTGCATTAAGAAATCGTGATGCATTTGCTGAATTTAATGCTGGGCTAGTTAGTGCATTAAGGGATTCTTGTGATTCCGAACGTATTGGGTACGAAATGAAAGATGAAATAATTGCTGCGGCTAACGCAAGTTCTCATTCAAAAAAACCAAAGTCTTTGGGAAAAACTGAACTAGGACATTTAGTTGCAGAAACTGGTGGCAAGTATAATGGTACGATGGTTCAATTACCTTCAACTAATTATCATACAAATCAAGAAACAACATCTGTGCGGGCTTTGGCTAATTATCACTTTGCATTACAATTATTATTAGAAAAAATTGGTTAATTTTTTTTATTCTTTTTTATTATGTCTTTGTATGAATTTAAGTCTTCGTAAACACACACATAATTTGTATCCTTTGGACTCGCCTTCTTTTATTGTTGGGAAGTATAGTCTGTTTTCTGGTTGAATTTTTGCAACAAAATGACATGTTCCTGAGTGTATTTTATTTGCTTCTTTACTTGCAATAATTTTTTCTTTTGCTTCGAGGGAATATTCATCTTTTTTTGATCTGATTACTTTTTTGGTTACTGGTTTGATTACTTCTGGTTCAGGTTCTTTGATAACTTGTTCAATAGCTTCTGGTTCTTCAGTTACTTGTTCAATAGCTTTTGGTTCTTCAGTTACTTGTTCAATAACTGCAGTTTCAGTTTCTTCAAAATCTTCATCAGTTGTAGTATCTTCAATTTCACTAAACTCAGCATCAATTGGAGCGTCAGGTTTTTGCATTCCGTCTTCTTCTGTGGTTTTGCCAGTTAGTATGTCCATTATTTCATCAGTATCTTCTGTTGAGTCGGGTTGTATTAATTCTTGTGATTCTTCTTGTTCTGATTTATTTGCATCTTCTAAAATTTCTGCAGGGTCGTCTACTATTTTTTCAACAGGTTTCGCTAAAGAATCATCAACTTCGGATTGTGATTCTGCTGGTTTAACTTCAACGGTTTCTTCAACATAATTATCCTCAGAATCAATCTCTGAATTTATTTCTTCAGGATTAATTGGTGTTGGAATTACTTTTCCTAAATCAGAATATTTTGATTTTTTAGTTTCAGTTTTTTCACAATTTTCAGAATCGGCTTCTTCAATTTCTCTTTTTCGAATATCCCAAGGTCTAATATCTTTTCGAGTGAATAGTATGTTGCAAGATTTACAGAAGTAGTTTACAAGATCATTTCCTTTCAAATCTCCTCTGCAAATTGGGCATCCTTTTTTTACTAAATAAACTTGTTTTTTTTGCATTGAAATTGAATTAGGTTTTTGTGTCTCCTCTTTTTTTAGGTTCATTTTCTTGACTTAGTTTTTCATACTCGTTTAATATTGAAGGTATTTCTTTCTTTGTTTTTCTTTTTTGTGATTTTTTTATTGAATTTGAATCTGTTGTACGGGCTTTATTATGTGCTTGTCGAGATTTATTATTAACAGGTTTACCTGATTTCATGAAATCAGGGATAATTGTTTCAGAAATCCTATCTGAAATTTTTGTTACTTTTTTAGCTTGGCGAGTTAACCAAGTAAATGCAGATTCGGTTTCATATGATTGTATGATTTCTTTTATTGTGTCATTTAGTTGTTTGATATCATAATGTTTTTTTACGAGTTTAAAATTATGATTTACTATTTCTTTTCTTTTTTTCTCATCAAATATTAGTTCGCATACGTCACTAACATTTTCTTGACTTATTGCTTGATTGGTTACTATTAATTTAGCACCTTTGTCTAAAAAGTTTTTTAGGTTTTGATAATCATTAACAAATATTGGTTTTTTGTAAGCCATTGCTTCTAAAACGGGATTTCCAAAACTAGGTCCTGTTGAGGGAAATGAGATTATGTCAGAATTTACGTATGCATCACCTATTGAATAATATTTTTTCTGATTTTTAACATGTCGTCGTAAAAATATTTTATCGTGCGCAAATATAACTTTTACTCCCAGTTTATTTATCTTATTAATTATTTCTTCGAAATAGTTTCCTCGGTGATATACGGGAGGTCCAGTGATTATTAGTACGTTATCTTTTTTTGTTGCTTTATTTATTTCTGAAAGAAGTTTTACTGATTTTTCCATTCCTTTTACTCTACTTATTTTTGTTGGTTGTAATATTACTATTTGATCGTCTGTTATTCCAAAGTCTTTTCTAAAATCTTTGTTGTAATCATCTTTTTTTCTTAAAGAATTAAAATTTATTAAGTGAGGTATTACTTTACTTGGAAGTTTTGATTTTTTTGTTAGTCCTTGGCTTATGTGTTCGCTGTTTGTTATGTGTGTAATTTTTTTTGAGTTGGATGGAAGTTGATTAATTATTTTTGGTATGTTTGCATGTTTAGTAAAATAATTTATTTCCCAAAATGGTTTGTAATGTTTTCCTAGTGTTGGAAGTTTTAGTTCAGTTATGATTTTGTTAAGTGCGAGAGTCATAGGTAGGTTTCGACCACAACTTAGTGCATCTTCAACTAAAAGATATGATATTTTGTTTTGTTCTAAATATGATTTTAATGGTTTTCTAATTCGTTTAACCATGTTGTCAAGTAAGATGTAGAATGCTTTTTGGCCTGCTTTATCTAAGGGGGATTCAAATGCCATTCGCTTTATTGCGCGTATTTCACTGTGTTTGTAATCTAGTTCAGGAATTTCTATGTTTGGTAGATTTGATGATTCTTCTAGTTTTCCGCATATTAAGTGGGGGTTATAACCCATTTCTAGAAGTTTATCTATCCATTTTTGAGATTCCATCCCTATGGAATCCGCACCCATGAGTCTAGAAGCTACGATACCTATTTGTTTTCGTTCCATATGGTTTCCCTTTGAGTGTGATATTTAGTCGGAGTATTTAAAATTAATTCATTTGTTTTTTAAACAATTGCTCATTCGTTAAATCCGGGTTATTTTACTCTTTTATGTTGCTAGTTTAGCTAAAGATTTATAAATGAAACCATTTTTTTAACTCTTGAGAAATGTGGGTATTGGCTTATCTGAATCTCAAAATAAAGCGTTTTAACAAGTTTAGAGCGCTTAATTAAGCAAAATTATGGAGGCCGTGTAAAATGGGTTATTTAAAATATATTAGAGCTCTTTGGAAAAAACCACAAGAGAATATGCCAGAGTTATGGCGTGAAAGACTTCTTCAATGGCGTAGAGAGCCAGTTTCAGTTCGTATTGAACGTCCTACTAGGTTAGATAGGGCTCGTTCATTAGGTTATAGGGCAAAACCAGGTATCATTGTTGTAAGACAACGTATTGGCCGTGGTGGACGTATGCGTGAACAGTTTAAAAGTGGACGTAGACCTAAACACATGCGAAGAACAAAAATTGTTGGTAAAAATTATCAACAAATTGCTGAAGAGCGTGTTCAGAAAAAATATCCTAATTGTGAAATTCTTAATAGTTATTGGGTTGCTCAAGATGGTAAGTCATATTGGTACGAAGTACTTTTGGCTGACCGTGATCATCCACAGATTATTAAAGATAAAACTCTTGGTTGGGTTGCAAGTCCTGCAAACAAACGTCGTGTTATGCGTGGATTAACTTCTGCTGGTAAAAAAGCTAGAGGACTTCGAAAGAAGGGACAAGGTGCAGAAAAGATTCGGCCAGGTCAAAGAGCAAACCAAAGAAAAGCAAAATAAATTAAATATTTTTTTTTGTTTTAAATTTTTTTCATCATATTTTTCTTTATCTTTTTATTTCTATTTTGTGTTATTATAAGTTTATTAATTAGTTATTGATTGTTTATTATGTTCATCAATCAAAGTAATCTTCATAACCAAAGCTTTTTCTGAAATCTGAGAATGTGCAATTACCTTTGTCTTCGATTATGCAGCCTTGCATTTGTTGTCGATATCGATGTCGTAGAAGTTTACAGTCGGTACATCGTTTAAAATCAGTTCCAACTTCAATTTCAAACTCTTTTTCGTTTTGTTTAACTAGTTTTGTGGGAACATTTGCAATTTTTCTAAATTCGTTGTGAATATATTCAACAAATCGGTTATCTGAAATTGCATCGGAAATAATTAATCTAAGAACGCATTTTTTTGGACTATCAAAATTAACAATTTCTCGAATAATTTTTATGCATTTAGTATGTTTTAATCTGTGCTCTGCTTCTGCTTTTCTTTTTAGAACTTGACCTGGTAATTTTAAACTTCCGTCTGGATTAAATTCTACCATTTTTTTAGTTTCTCTTTTAAATTTAGTAAATTGTTTGGAATGAGGTTATTTTAAGTTAATATTTAACTCATAGTAATTGCGTTGTGTTTGCAAGCTTCAACACATGCGCCACAATCAATACATTTTTCGGGGTTAAATTCAACAGTTTGTCCTCTGGTTAACGCATCGACGGGACATACTTCAACACAACCATTACATGCACCTTTACAAGTACATTGAGTGCATTTTCCTTCTTTCCAACAACATATTTCGTAATTAATTTTTATTGGCATATTTCTTAAATTTTTTTAACATATATAAAAATGATTCCTTTTTTCTCATAAAGTTTAAATATTATTTAGTTCATAATTTATATTGAGGTGAATAATTTTTTATTAATTAAGATGTGAGGTTAATGGCTAAAAATTATAGATGTATGAAATGTAATTATCGGTTTGTTCCAAAAACGGATGCAGAACCTAGAAGATGTCCTTATTGTAGTACTCAAGGAACATTGCGTACAGAATCAACTGCAACACAGATTCTTAGAGATGTTTAATTATTATATTGTATAATTTAATTATTATTTTTAATATCTCTCAATAATTAGAATGAGCTATAAAATTTTTATTCTAAACTGGTTTTAATCCCTTTGATTTGATTAACAATATCTAGGTATCCGGTAGCACTGCGGTGAGTTTTAACTCGTGTTACTCCATCTTTTACTTTTCGAAGATACGCTTTTATTTTTTCTTCGATTGCTTCTTCGTTTTCTAATACTACATTAACAAAGCTATCTAGAAATGTATCATTTTGATAAGAATTTTTTTGATTAAGTTCTTTTTCGTATTGTCGTACTCGATTAACTATTGCGTGTGCATCTTTTTCTACATCTAAAAGTTTAGTGTCAAATAAAAGTGCTTTATTATTTCCATCATTAAAGAATAGTTTGAGTGTTGCAACACTATCTTTTAAACTGAAATTGTCTATCTCTATTTTTTGAAATCTAACGTTTACAACTAACATCTATTTTTGGCAGAAATTAATATTTATAAACTTTTTGTGAAAACAACCCCTATAATAAAAAAGTAAAGAATAAATTAGTCCATTACTGCAACAAATGGTAAGTTTCTCAAATTCTGCTCGTAATCCATGCCATATCCGATTACAAAATGATCATCAATTACAAAACCAACATATTTGACATCAACATCTACTACTCGTCTGCTGGGTTTACTTAATAAAGAAATCATTTCAAGTGTTTTAGGACCTCTTGGTCGAAGTATTGCATCCATTATGTATTGATTTGTTCTGCCTGTATCAACTATATCTTCTACAACGAGTGCGTGTACTCCTTCTAGGTCTCTGCCTAAGTCTTTTTCGAGTCTAACGTGTCCCGCACTAGTTTTTCCGCCACCATAACTTTCTACTTTTATTGTGTCCATCTCTATTGCGGGAACATTTAGTTTTTTCATTAAATCGGGAAGTAACATTACGGATCCGTTTAATACTCCAATTAATATGAGTGGATTCTCGGTTGTTACGTGAGCATAATCTTGATTTATTTTGGCTGCAAGATGATCAACACAATCAGTTATTTCTTCTTGAGTTAACAAAAGTCCTTTTGCATCGGATCTATATCTTGGTGGGATCCAAAGTCTTTTTGCTTCATCTAAATCTTTAAGTGGTTCTCCTTGAATATTTCTAAATACATATGATTCACTCATTTTTTTACCTCTAAATATGATAATTAAACTAATTACAATTAAATTAATTAAAATTAAAATAAATAAACATAATGAATGTTTATTAAAATAGTTAACCTATATAGAGAATATATTTCTTGCAAAAATACTTTTTTTATAATTGAAGTTTCTAGAATAAAAGAATAATAAAAAAATAAGAGAAGAAAGAAAAAATTTTAAAAAATTTTTAGTAACTAGACCTTCAATTTACTTTTTCAAGTAAACTGCTAAAGCAACAATAATTCCTCCGATGATTAGTATGTTCAACAATACTAGTAATGCTGTATATACTCCATCGCTAAGTCCTTGTACTTGTTTGCTTGTTGTGTCAGTAACTTTTGTTGCAAATGCGCTTGATGCAGGTGATGGAATTTGAGATTCTCCTCCTGCATAGTTTAAGCTTAATCCACTTTGTGTTGATCCTGTGCTAACTCCATTACTTGTTGGAGTATTTGCGTTACTGTTGTCGCTATTTCCATTTGAACTACTACTTGACTGGCTGCTACTTGATGAGTCATCATCTCCGCATACAACTTTTAAGTTTAGTGTTTCTTGAAGTTCAGGCCACCATTTAACTGTGATTGGATATGTTCCTGCTTTTGTGTTTGAAGCAACGGTGAATGTTTTACTGTAAGTAAATTCACTACATCCTTCGTCATCTTCTTCAATTGCATCACAATCATCTGATTGGTAATCTCCAATATCGAATGTGTTTTTGTCACTAATTTCTAAGTCAGAGTTTTGGATTAATAAATAAACATTATCTTTATCATTTTCTCCAACACTTCGTCCATCAACATATACTGTAAAGCTGCTTCCGCATGTTACTGTTTCTTTACTTAATTCGATATCAGTAAATTCGAATGCAAGTCCACTATCGCGTTCAACATCGATTTCAAGTGTCCATTCATCTTCGTGGGTGATTCCGTTTTCATCTTCTCCTGATACTTTTACTGTTACTTCGTGTTTTCCACTTTCGGAATCAAAGTCGATTTCATTGTCTTCATCCCAAGTAATTGTGTCGCTGTCTTTTTCATCTGCTTTTAGTTTACTAATTTCTGCGTCTCCACTTACGTCATCTTCGTCTTCGCCAACACCTTTAACTACTACGTCAATTTCGATGTCTTCAATATTTATGTCTTCATCATCGGTGAATAAGTTTTCTAAATAAACTATGACTTCAAATGTGTCGCCAGGTTCAAATTCTTTACTGAATGTATCTCCATCTGAATCAACTGAACTTCCGCCAAATTTAACTTTGGTGATTTCAAGTTTTCCTTGGATGTTTGTATAGATTCCACTTGTTTTGTTGATTTTATTTGAAGTTAATTTTAAGTCTCCAATTTTAACATCTTTTCCACCAGTAAAGTTTGAGCTAAGTTGTGTTTCTAAATTAACACTAAAACTTTCAGCAGGTGCAAGTGTGCTTGGTAACTGTGCTAAGTTTGTAATTGTAGTTGCTGCAGCAGTTGTTTCGAATACTAAATTACTTAATGTTACGGCTCCAGTATTTGTTACTGTAACACTTCCATTAACTAAGTCATCATCGTCTGATTCTGGATAATTTACATTGCCCATGGTAACTGCTGAAACTGCGTTTTCAAGTACATAACTTACTGGAACTGTATAATTTTCCGCAGAGTGTGCAAGAACTAAATTTCCTGTATATGTTCCGCTGGTTAATAATTTCCAATTTTGTGCACTTAAAGTTGTTGAAATTGTTAAGTTCTTTTCTTCGCCAACACCGATAGTAAAACTTG
Source organism: Candidatus Woesearchaeota archaeon (assembly GCA_018675335.1). Taxonomy (NCBI): domain Archaea; kingdom Nanobdellati; phylum Candidatus Woesearchaeota; species Candidatus Woesearchaeota archaeon. Next base: position 11,883 of record JABGYH010000003.1, on the reverse strand, counting down.
TCACATCAACTACTAAGTTATCTTTACTAATAACATTATTTGCGTTTAATGTTAAGTCGTTTTTCTGAACTGTAATTGTTAATGGCCAGTTTCCATTGTTTTTTACAACAAATCCTGCGTTGTTTCCTGAATCAGTAATTACTTGAGGAACTGTTCTATCAAGAACTACTTTTCCAGAAGTTGTACTTAATGTACTCATGCTTGTCAAGATTGGTTCTACAACAACACTTAGTTGTGCAGTTTCATTTCCTGATTTTGCAAAAATTGCATTTTCATAACTTACATTAAAGTCTCCAGTGTATGTTGTTTGTGCTTGACTTTCAGGAACACTAAATTCTAGTGCGAATACTTTTTGTGCTTGTGTGGTTGAATCATATTGTAAGCTGAAACTTCCAGTTTTTGCACCGTTTGTAACTGTATAACTTAGGTTATCTCCATTAGCACTTGTTAAAAATTCAGGTAAAACATATGTTCCGCTAACATCGGTGTTTCCATCATTGGTGATTGAAACATTTAGTTGAACTGTTTGTCCTGGTGGTGTGCTAGGTGAACTTCCTACATTTAATAAAACGCTAGGAGTAGATTCTAAAACAGTAAACTTTAGTTGTTTTGTATAGTTATTATCTGCGGCAGTTACATTTAAGTTTGCAGTGTATAATCCTGCAGGTGCATCAGTTGGAACTATTACGTCTACTGAGTAGGTTTTATCTCCTTTGTCTGTGTTATTAATATAATTTAAATCAAATGATCCGCTTGTGCTCATTCCGCTAAAGCTAATTTCATTTGCTCCGCTTTTGAATTTATCATTCATACTATAAGTTCCACTTACATCAATATTTCCTAAGTTTTGTAGAGTAACATTAAATGTTGTTTGATCTCCTTGACTTACTGATACTGTGTTTGGTTCTTGAGTTATGGTGATTGCATCATTTACTTCTTGAATTGTTACATATACGTTTGCAGTTTTTGTTTTGTTTAATTCGTAATTTAATGTCATTACTGAACTGTATGTTCCTACAGGTTGATCATTTGCTGCAACGAATGTTAAATCAAGAGTAACGTTTTTATTATCTGTTTGATTTAAGTAATCAATAAAAATTGGGAACGCTCCATTTTGTGGATAAAATAATAATTGATCGTTTCCTTTCATGAAATCAGTCATTTCATATGTTCCGATGATATCATCATTTCCAATATTTGCAATACTTAATTGCATTTCTTGGGTTGATCCTTGTAAGAAATTGTCAGGAGTTACATAACTTACTGCTACATCGGGGGTGGATGTTACAGTCAAAGTTACTGGTAAATTCACATAAATATTTTCTTTATGTTTGAATAGAATATCTCCAGTATAATCTCCTGCTTTTTGTAGATCAGGAACAATAAGGGTTAAACTAATTTCTTTTTCTTCAAGTCCGTTTAAACTAAATTTGTTGGTGTTAAATGTTGCTTGAGTACTAGCATCAATTACTTCATTTCCCATTGTTAAATTTGTTAATTCAACTGAGAAATCCCCTACATTTAGTGTATTGTTATTTAGAACTTTGAAGTTAGTTGAAACACTTAGTGAATGTGCTTTTTCAAGTGTTAGTTCTTGAGCAGATGCATTATCTGATGGATAAATTTTTAGTGTGTCCAAAAACATATCTGATAGAATAAATGCGTCATCTGTTAAATAACTAGAAAAATTTTGGTATTTTTCAATTAGTTGTTCTCCTAATAAGTAATCGTATTGTGTTGCTCCTAGGATTAATAATACTTGTTGGCCGCCAACATTGTCTAATAAGACCATGGATTCTGGCATTTGTTCTAAAACACTTTGACCGTTTGGACAAGCTCCTGGAATAAACGCAGTGATGAAGTGATTATTACAATCATTTCCTAACCAGATTGCATTTCCTAAAGGAATATCTGCATGATCTGCGCCATATACTCTAACTTCACAGTCAACATTTACATCAGAACAATTATTCTGTGCTTTGATTGTATTTCGTAGAGAATATGCAGCTCCCATATCTAAATAATCTGCATTGTCTGGTGCGATGATATTTACTTCCACATCATTTCCTTGTTTGAAAATGTCTGGATAATCATTTAAGCTTGGTGCTGCTGAAACAGAAACTACGCTAAAAACAAGTAGTATTAACGTAAACAAGCAAATAAACATATTTTTTGTCATATTAAAGACCCCCTAATAATTATTTATTAGTTATATAATTGTGAAAAGGATAATTCTAGCTCTAGCCAGTGTTTACTTCTCAAATGCGTTTTTTAAGGCTGATTTGATCGTTTTTAACCCTAAAAAATGCGCCACCCCTATTTTTTATTATTGTTGAATAGTATCAGTCGTTATTTAAATATTTATCTACTCTAGACTATACATTTAAACTTGCCAATTTTGGCTAATTTTTGATGCTTGCCAACGTTTAACAAAAAAAAGGGAGTGGCAGAGGAAGTTCTAAGCATCATAAAGTTAGGTAGAAATTATTAATAAAGACACTTGTGTAAAGCTTCATAAAGCTTTATGGGTTTAAATTTAGGTAGTTTTTATTATTTTTTTTTAGAAAAAAGTGAGTTGAGATTGCTAATTATTGATTCTAATTGCCTAATATTTCGTCAAGTAATGCAAATGCGTTTTCTTCATAGACTCCAGTTCGTCCATTTTTTTTTACAAAGTATAATCCTTTATCTGCGCACTCAAGCATTCTTTCCGCAACTTCGCGCACGCCTTCATCAGTTTTTAAATCATACATTTTTGCTAATTGGTTGCAGTATATTTCTTCAGTAAGTGTTGCAATTCCTGCACTAAAAGTTATTATTTCGTCAACATGGCCTCCATTTTGTCTTAATCTTTGAGGGTTAGATCTAAAATAATCTGCAAATCGATTATATCCTAAGTTTGCAAATTTGAATGGTGTTCCTGCCATTAATACTCCAAATTCTTCGCCACCACATCTTGACTTAATATCTTTTGCTCTCAGAATTCTTCTTGCTTGAGCTCCAACTTCAATTAAAACTCGATCTCCTTCTACGTGGCCGTATGTATCATTTATTCTTTTAAACCGATCTATATCATAACTAACTACTGATACTGGTTCACTTGGATCTCTGTGAAATCCGCTTATTTCTCTGTGTAATTGATCAAGAAATACTTGTTTATTGGTGAGGCCAGTTAGTAAATCTGTTGTTGAGCCTTTTCTAATGATTGAATCTACAATTGATTTTTTTACTCTTAAGCATAAGTTTTGTGGTCCAAATGGTGCTAAAATATAATCCATTGCCCACTGATCGGTTGCAGTTGTAATTGTGTCAACATCTTCGCTAACAACTAAAAAATTTGTGGGAACATCCCAGTCCATTACAATTTGTTCTATTAATTCAATGCCTGTTACGGGACCTTCAAATCTTCGATCTAAGTCGACAATAGTTATGTCGGGAATTGTTCTTTCAAGAATATCTTGAGCTTCTAAAACGCTGCTGGCAGTATATATTCGTTCATATCCTTCTGGATACAAGTATTGGGTATAATGATCAGTTATGTCGTGTTCTGAGGCTACGACTAATATGCTGTGTCTTGTTTTATCTTCAAGGTCATGCGGTCTAATGATGGGTTTGCCGCCGCCAGGTTGAATTGTTCGTCTTATGTTTCTCATATTATCTTTTTTTAATTTCGCATTAACCATTATAAGTTTTTCTGTTATGGAGTGGTAACGAGTTACAAATTTTTTTTAAATTAATTATTATTGTTTTAAGTGTGATAAAGTTTAAGATGATTAAATCGAAAACGTTACAATTAGTAGTTACCAAACTATTATAAACTTAAGAATTATTAATTTGTTAAAATGAGATTATTATTAATTGTAGCTATTGTTTTGCTTTCAGTTTTTGTTATTGGTTGTACGCTTGATGCAGAAACTGTTGAGTTAGAAACTGTTAATGAGCCAGTAATTATGGTTGAGTCTAACGAGTCTGTTGAAGAAAATTTAACTGTTGAACTTGATTATAATGTTGTTGCAAGAAAAGTTGGTAATACTATTAGTAGTGTTCCGGGTAAACTTTCTGGAAGTCAAGAACTCTGGGTTATCGTAAATTTTGGTGATGATGCAAAAGTTAAGTTAACAACTAATTGTTATTTAAATGAGACTTTGATTGAAGATTTTGATACAGAAACTCATACTTTAAAGAATGAACAAATCTTTGAGTGGTATGCTCTTTGTCATAATGAATCAATCACTAAGCGAAACATTAGTATTGAATATTTAGAAGAATAAAAAAAATATTTTTTCTTTTTTTGTTTTTAATTAAAACAACTGTAACTTGGGTGTAGATTAAATTAGAATTTGTATTCCCATCCAATTTTTGCTTCTACATATGGTCCGTGTAAAGTGTCATCAATTTCTACTTTTTTTGTTTCTTGCGGTTCCCCATTAAAATACATTGTTTGTTCTATTTCGAGTCCGGGGAAAAATTCCCACATGTATCCTGCAATAAAACTAAGTTTGATTTGATCAATTATTTTTAAGTCAAATCCTACTCCTGGTTTTAACCAATATGACCAGCCTTTACTTCTTGTAACGGTAAGTGTATCTTCGTATACTCCCATTGGATTTAGTATGTCTTTCCATCGAAGATCTGGACTATTTGCATTAATTGGTTGTCCGATTAAATCTGCATCTAGTGGTATGTGTGATCTTGTTTCAAAATCTTTGTATGCTGCACCTAAATAAAATGCAACTATTGGACTAAACATAACTGTTTTTTCACTTCCAATTTGGTGTGGCGCATAAGTAAATCCTGCTCCAATCGAAGCATATGTGTGAAGTTGATTTGTAAATGTTGCAGTTGCATCAGGATGATCAAGTGGTAGTGGATCAAAAATTGGGCTAAATGTTCTTGATGTTACTTCTTCTCCAAATAGTGCTGATGATGAATATAAAAATGAAACGAATGCGGTTAATTCATCTCTTGGAAGTAGAAGTGGAAAATTTGGTCCATATCCAACTTCAAGGCCTATTGCAGGTAATTGTTCACTTACGTTTAAAAAATCGGTAAGCCCAAATGAATCGAGTAATTCTACATCTGCTGCCATAAATTCTTTATTTGCAGGACTTTCAGGTGCCCATCGATAATTAAATAGTGGGGAAATTACAAATCTATGTTTTGGTTCATCAGATGCTATTGCATCTTCAGGGGATAAAGAAGTTGGAGTTACATCAGCTTGTGCTTCACTTATTCCAATTCCAAGTGCGGTGAGAAGTGCGATTGTTGTAATTGTTGTTTTCATTTTATTTAAGCGACGACTTTCGCATTTAAAAACTGTTAGTTTGTTGAATGATTGCTTTAGAATGAATATATTTGAGAATCTTCTGCTTATTAATTATATTTTATTATTTATATATAACTAAAACATTATTTAAAACAAAATTTTTAGAAAGAATTATATGTTTGAAATCATTCAGTATTTTTATGACTGAAGTTTCAAGCGAAGATATTGTAATTAAAATTGGTTCTATTAAAGAAGCAAGTTTTGTTAATTCTCAAATTCCTGAGTTTGATGAGCCTTATGTTCTTAAAGATTTCATTACTAGATTGGAAGGCAAAAATCATTTAATTTTAATCGCTTATGTGGGAGATAACTTGGTTGGTTTTAAGATTGGGTATGAAGTTAATAAAAAAACTTTTTATACTTGGATGGGTGGAGTCATTCCTAAATATAGGAGAAAAGGTATTGCAAAATTACTTTCAAAAAAACAAGAAGAATTTGTTAGAAAAAAAGGTTATGAAACTATCACATTAAAAACTCGTAACAAACATAAAAACATGATTTGCTTTGCAATTCTTTCAGGATTTTATTTGGTTGGTGTTGAAAAAAATAATGCGTGGGAAGAATCAAGAATATTTCTTGAGAAAAAATTATGATTAAATTGACCCAAATCATTTTAAACTAGTAATCATTTCTATTGCTTTGAGCCCTGTCCCTTAAGCTCTTCGAGGTTCTACTTATGTAGATTCGGTGAAACAGAGTGAGATGGCAGGGCACAATTTTTTTCTAATGGCTTGAGCATTTATGCGAAACCATTTTTGCATGTCAAGCTGGGCGTAACCAGTTGTGTGAGATTGCAGGGCACAATTTTTTTTATATTTTGTTCTATTGTTTTGACATTATTTTTATAACTCGTTTCATATTTTCTTTATAATCAAGTCCTGATAAAACATGATCTGCGTATGGTGCGTATGCCGAAATTCTTTTGTATTCTTCAGCAATATTTCTTATTCGCTCTTCTGTGTTAACAATATTTGCTTCAACAGATTTCATTAAATTAACTTGTTCTAAAAATCCAGTAACATCTGTTAATGAGTAATTTAATGATTCAAGTCTTTGTTGTAATCCTTGTTCGATTAAATTAGCGAAGGGCAATAATAATATTACTTCTACAAATCCTTTATTTGATTCTCTTAGTTTAAATGCTGCCTCGGGTTCAACAAAGTCAAGAAAGTATGTTTGTTTTGAAAGGTATGCATCTGCTAAGTCAGTCATTCGAACACCGTAGTATTGTCCATAAAATTTGTGTCCTGCATTTATTTTTCCTTCATTTAAATCTGATATAAAATCTGGGACTGATAGAGTTTGTAACTTGTGTTCTGTTTCTTGTTGTGATCTTTTTGGTCGAGTACTAGTTTTTGCTAATTGAGTTATTCCCTCGACGTTTGTTAATTGAGTTATTAATGTTGTTTTTCCAGCACCGCTAGGTCCGCACAAAACATAAACTTTTCCCTGTAATCTTTCTGGGGGGGTGAAGTTTATTTTTATATTGACTTGAACACCTCTTCGTTTTAGTTCTGCAATTGTTTCTTGATTTATTAGTTTTCCATCTTTAACTAACATTAAGTCCAGTTCATCAGGCAAATATAATTTTTTTAAAGCACCGTTTTCTACAAATGGATAATTTATTAATTCGCTTATATCTCTTACATGAGTTCGTGTTAAATCCATTTTTTCAATTTTTTGATAGTTTTTTAGTAATTCAAGTTCTGAAAAAGAAGTTCCAAATAAACTTAGATCTGTTACTGTTTGTTCTAATTTTTTATTTTTTAATGCTGAAAAATCTGTTAAATTAGGGCATTCCGAAACTCTTAATCTCTGTAATTTTGAATATCCGTCGAAAAAATTTAAATCTGTGAGTTTGGGTGCATTGGTAATTATGATTTTTTTGAGATTTCTTTTTAATTTTTCACTTTCTAAAGCTGAAAAGTCATCTGCAGTGGTACAATAGTGTATTACAAGTTGTTCTAAATTTTCTAATTGGGAAATGTATTCAAAATTGGTCGAACCAACAGAACCTAAAACTAATTTTTTCACACTTCTAATTAAATTTGGAGATTTTAAAAATCCAAAATTGCAAGTCCATTGCTCAGGTCCATCTCCTGTTAAACTTAAACTTTTAAGTTTTTCATATTCTGATAAAAACCAAACATCGACGTGTTTTCTTGGTTCAAAAACGAATGTCATATCGTTTATATGAGTTCTAAGAAATGAGTGATTGAGTAAACTAACTTCATGATTATATCCATCAAAAAATATTGAATTTAAGTTTACAAATCGTTCAATTCCAGCTAAACTTTCTAATTCTCCTCGAACAGGTAGTGGGAAATGCAATTCTGTTTGTTCAGTTACTTGTTTTCCTTTTTGAGCTATGTAATCGTGTAGTGATATTGGAAGTTCATCTAACCAATAATCATCATCGTCTAATTTTGGTGGCGCAATTACTTTTGCTCCTGGAGGTAAATCAGTCATTTTTTTAATTGCCAGATATAATTTCTCTTATGATTTTTAGATTTGCAGTATAGCTCGGTTCTGCAACAAAGTGATTAACTCGGGTTTTATATGCTCTTAATTGTTCTGCAGATTCTTGAATTTGCCCTATTCTTCTTAATGTCTCTTGAGCTTTAGCAGGATATTTTGAAAGTCGATTCATCAATCCTCTTTCAACTAAAGGAGGTGGTGTTAAAAGTATAATTAATTCAACAAGTCCTGGAAAGTCTGATTTTAATTCGAGTGCAGATTCAATGTCGCAAGTATCAAAAACAAACTTTTGATCGGTAGTGTGTGCTTCTAAAAGATCAGTTGTGTGTATTCCATATTTTTTTCCACAAAAATCATGTTGTAGTTTTAGCTTTCCCTCTAATTCTAATTGGGTATATTCGTCATCGTTTATAGACGTTATAACTTTTGATGTTCGTTCTTCCTCGCTTCGATAACCTCTAGTTGTAGTTTTCCTTCCTTTTTTAACACTTAATTCTTCTTCTAAATAATTTATTATTGTTGTTTTTCCTGCGCCGCTGGGTCCGCAAATAACATATACTTTACCTTTAGATTTGTAATGTTTGTCGTCAAAAACTAGTTTCCCTCCAATTTTGACTTTTATCCCTTTTGCTTTTAGATTTAGCAATACTTCTTGAGTTACGTATTTGCCATCTTTAACCCTCATTAGATCAATATATTTTGGCAATTCTATTGATTGTAATGTTCCGTTCTTAACACTTTCAAATTCAAGTAGATTAGAAATATCTCTGACTGAACTTAAACCTATGTCCAGTCTTTTTAATTTTTGATAATTTTTGAATAAATTTATGTCTGAGAATCCTGATGAATGAAGTCTAACATCTCGCACTGTATGTTCTAATCCTTCTGATGCAATTGCAGAATGATCTTTTATAGTTGTAATTTGGTATAAATCTAGTCTTTCTAATTTTTTGTAGTTGTTTAGGAAATCTAAATTCTCCAATCCGTCAAAGTCAAATAATGATAAATGTGTTAATGTTTGAGCTACACTTGCACTACAAAGTCCTTCAAAATTTATTGGTGTTTGAGATCTATTGCGTGCGCGAATAACTAATTCGTCTAACATTTCACAATTATGTAAAAAATCAAAATCAGCAATTCCTTGGTCAGTGTCAATGTGAACTCTTCTTAACTTAGTGGCAACTTTTGGTTTTGACAATCCTCTGACATTTAAAGGAGGGGTTATTCTATCGCTAAAGTTGTTATCTAAATCTTTAATCCATATTTCTTCTAATAAAGTATATCCGTCTAAGAAATCTACGTTATCTAAAAATGGTGCGCTATTTATGGTAAGTTTTCGTAATGTATTCGCGTAATTGGGATTGTGTAATCCTGAAAAATCTTTAACTCCCCACAAGTTTCCTAAGCTTAACTCTTCTAATGCTTCGTATTCTTGTATTAACTTGAGATTAAAAATAATTGCTTCTTTTCGGGTGCTTAATAATTCAATCCATGCCCTGTAAGGGTTAAATGTGCGATCATCATCTGCAGTATCTTCTTTAAACGATCTAATTGTTTCATCAGAAACTTGGAGAGGTTGATCTACTAAATCAAACATGACTAATTTTTTAATAGTTTTGCTAAGTTTGGGAGAGCTTAAACCACTGAAGTCTATAATGTTACTTCCTGAAAAAACTAATGTTTGAAGTTGCTGATATTTTTTTAAAAAGTCTAATTCGAATAGTGTTGTCGGATTCTGATTGTTCCAACTTTTAAATTCTTCACATAAATATAATTCAGTCAGGGTTGATTGTAAGTTTGGGCTATTTAGTGCATGTAAATTTGGTTTTGTTGAATAGTTTGGTAAAACTAATTTCCTCAATCTTTGATATCTTCTTAAAAAATCCCATTGTTTTATTTCTGTATTTTTGATTGTTAGTTCTTCAAGACTTTCCAAGATTGATGGAGAATCTAAACCTTCTGTATTTTTTAGTTTGGGCAATCCTGTAAGTTTAATTTTTCTTAATGAGTATCCTTGCAAAAATTGCAAACTATCTATTGTTGAGGCAGTAATTTCTAGTTCTTCTAATGTTTTTCTTAAATTATCCGAATCTAAAAATGAATGATCTGCAGCCCAAATTCTGTGTGTTGGGTTGGGCACATAGTAGTGAAGTCCACATTCTTCAAATCCTAATGAAAGTGTTCTTAATTTTTTTAATTTTGCAATACTTTCCAACTTTAATTTAAAAGGGTCTAATGATTTAAGAAATGTTTCGAAACCTTTTCCTTTAACTTCACCGTGATTAGTTATTCTTAAATCTGTTAATCTTTCAACTAAGTTGGGAGAACTTAATTCCGAATAATCTGTAATATTTGCTTCAATCTCTAGTTTATTTCGAGGTATCATATCTAAACCAGTTAAACTAGTTACGCGTTTAGGAATATATGCAAATCCTTCTCGAGTAATAAATAATCTTTTTTTAACTAAATCTCGGATATTCATTTTTTTATTTTAATTTTTCTCTTCAGATTTTAATTTTTCAAGATCTGGAAGTGTTCTTTCCTGTTTAAAAAATTTTAAATTCAAATCGTAAAATTTAATAAGTTCTGCTACTGGTTTGGGTTTTAAAAAGCCATTAACTGAAATAAATTCTGGTATGCTTATTCCAATATAAAAAAAAGGATGTCTTTCATCTTTCAGAGTTGAATCGTTAAAATTGTACATGAATTGTGAAATTCCTTCTAAAAACCAACAAACATCTTGTAATTGAGTTATTCTATCTATTCCGTATGTTCCAATCATATCTCTGTATCCTGCAAATACTTTGGACATTTCAAGTCTTGTTTCTTCCATTTTTAGTGCGACATCTTGATTGTGGGTTGCAGCAATTGCGTGAAATGTGGCAAACAAATCTAATTCATAAACGAGTGTTGAAATGTGGACTGGCATTAGCTGTCTTTTTATTTTTGCTCTCTGGATTAATTCTGGTGTTCGTCCACCACTTAATGAGTCAAATATTTCTTGGGCTTTTTGAACTGGATATCTTCGGAGGGTTTGTGTGCTCACATGTTTATCTGGATTAGTAAATAATTGGGTGTCTGATGCAAGATACATTAATTGTCTGAAATATAGTTCTGTTAAGTGGGTTAGTGGGACACTAAGTGCGAGCGTTTTAAGATCTGCATTTAAACAATATTCTGCTTGTCTTATTGTTGATGCAAGTCTCATTCTTGAAGATTGTATTTCTAGTATTTCTAGGGGTGGTGCTGCTAAAACTTCATCTTCATTAGCATATTTTTCTGCACCCATTAAAAAATCATCAAAAATTAATTTCAGTAAATCTTTTGTTACTGGAGTTCCTTCGCTGAGTGGTTTTCCTTCAATTAATTCATTAAGAATTGTTCTTACGCTTTGGATGTTATCATCAATTACTTCGGGTAATCCAAGTTCTGCCGCAAGGGCGTTAAGAACGTAAAAACTAGTAAATGATTTTTGATCAAATTTTTTAACAGAGGGGAGTACTTTAATTTCTTCGAGGGGTTTATTCGCAATAATTGTGTTTAAGTAATTTTGAGCATATTCTTCTACATGATAATAATATCCTGGGAAATATATAAGCATAAATTCTCTTTGTTCTGCCCATTCATTCATAAGTTTAAATGAATCAATGGTAGTTAGGGTTGCAAGTTTGCCTCGTGCAGATTCAAACATTTGTTCAAAATATAATTTGTCTTCTTCTAATAATCTATTAGGATAAGTTGTAATAATTTTATCAAACTTTGCGTAATTAACAACATATTGTTTTAAAGTTTCAATCATTAGATCAAGTCTAATTGGAGCTTCATCAGGTGATCTTTCAAGTAATCTTGATTTAATATCATCTAAAAGAATTAAGTGAAGTAAAGTCCATACGTTGCCTTTTGATTTAAATGTATTAACAATTTCTTCTATTGGTTCATATGTTACTATTTGTTCTGAAAGTTTTTCTCCTCGAGAAAGTGCTTCATTTATTTCTTCTATTGGGAATCCATACCATTGTCCTGTTTCTGGATTTGGGTATCTGTGCACTCCAATTAATTCTCCTGCGTCTTTTCGTTTT
>JABGYH010000002.1 GCA_018675335.1 Candidatus Woesearchaeota archaeon | reverse complement strand
GTTTGTAAATTTATGATCAATGAAAATGAGAAATTGGTGACAATTAACATAGTATTGAAAATTTACTTTTTTGCTTTTTTATTCTTCAGTATCTAATGACACATTAACAGCTTTAGGGCCTCTATCTCCTTGCTCCACATCGAACATAACTGCATCGTTATCTTTGATGGAAACACCTTCAGCTAGACCAGAATCGTGTACAAAGTACTCTTTTCCATCTTCAGCTGCGATAAAGCCAAAATGTTTTGTGTTATCGTAGAACTTAACTGTTCCTTTCATTTTAAAATTCCTCCAAAATTGGATTAATACCATATTATAATGCGCTTCTCTTTTTAAATTAAGCGGTTTTGAAGAAGTTAAATGCAAATAAAAATACAAAATCGTAAGATTTAAAAAAAAGATTCAATTAATTACACTTATGAGATCATATCCAGTTACTAGTCCAAGTAGTGCGCCTGCTACTGGAAGATTATTATATGAGCATTTAATGAGGCACATAAATATAGCTGCAGCAGCAAATCATGAAATTTGGTATTCTGGTGAAGAATTAAAATTGGATAAACCTGCTGAATTTGCATTTAGGGGAGTTATTCCTCCAAATAAAACGCTTGAATTAATAACTTTAATGGGTCAAGAAATTGAACCAATGCTTGCTGATTCTTCTTCGACTAATGTAACAAAAACTGATTTGGACACATTTATGTATACTTTTAAAGGTGATGAAGATTATGTGTTGGTTTCAGATTTATCTGATGGGGAAAAAAGAAGATTAGGAATTCCTGAGAAAGCTCGCGATCGAGATAAAGTTTTTAATGGAAATTTTAAACCATTTAACCAACTTCCAGAATTTACTAAATGGAGTAATCAATTAGCTGCACTTTCAGTTCCAAAATCTATAAGTAGTTATTTGGCAGGCACTGATGGAAGAGTTAATTATTCTGAAAGAGATGTATTACGATTTTTAGATGCTTGTTTTGAGGATTTATCGAGCCCCCAAATGCAACATATATTGCATGGAAATCATTTAGCTTGGGCCGCATTAGACTTTATGAGATCAAATGGTAATGTGGAAGGAGATATTTTAACTGAATTTCATGGACAAAATCCTACAGATTTTTATGTAAAAGATTTAGGTACAGTTTTGCCTGGGATGTTTTTTGCATTATCTATGCTTGGCCAAAATCCTGAAGTTTATTTTAAAAAAATCGATATAGAAATTTGGGGTGCAGTTGAAGCTGCAAAATATATGAAACAATTTATGCCAAAAGATTCACAAATATTACAACTTGCCTAATTGAAATATAAATAATTAAAAAAATATTTAATCAAACTTTATCAAAGAAAACTTTGAAAGTTTTATCTTTAACCTTGAATTCTTGTTTATGTTCATGATCTGATGCAGGCTCGTTATCAGTTAAAGTCATTTTTGTTGCGCCAACTTTATCTTTAATTTGAGTATTCCAAGGTTCAAGTCCAGTTTTCATAACGGAACTAACTTGAATGAACAAAGTAATATCATCTGCTTTTTGCAAACCTGCATCTTTTCTTAACGATTGAATGCGCCGCATTAATTCTCTTGCAAAACCTTCTGAATCAAGTTCATCAGTTCTAGTAGTATTAGTATAAACAAATCCCCCTCTAAAATCAGCTTCAATGAAATTACTTGGAACTTCTCTCATAACCATTAAATGTTCTTTTTTAATATCAAAACTTTCTGAGTTTACTTTTACTACAAACTTTCCATCTTTCTCAATTTTATCCATGATACTTTCAGGACTTTGCATTGCAAGTTGTGCAATAATTGATGGACTTTTATCTCCAAAATCAGGACCGAGTTTAGAATAATCTGCTTTGACTGCAATTTTTACTTCTTCAAATTCTTCTTTAACAATTAATTCTTTAACATTAGTTTGATTTTTAATAATGCTTCCCACAACTTCAATTGCTTTTTTTACATCTTCACTTTTAGTAGTTAAAATAACTTCTTTAATTGGCCATCTCACACCTAAACTTGCTTTTTCACGAGTGTTCAAAATGGATTGAGTTACGTAATTCATAACATCAAAATTAGTTTCTAATTGTTCATTGATTAATTTTTCATCAAATTTAGGCCAATCTAGGAAAGTAATGCTTTCTTCTTTTAAATTAAATTCTTCTCGTAAATTCTGATAAATCTTCTCAGTAATAAATGGAGATACGGTTGAAAATAATTTAATAGTTTCAAACAAACAATAAAATCCAGATTCAAAAACTGCTTTTCTTTCAGCCTTTGACCCACCACTCTTATCTCTAGTTAGTTTAATGTAAGTTCTACTCAAATCTAAAAATAAATTAGTGATGTGAGGAATTAATTGATCAAGTTGATATTTATCATACATTTCAGTAACTTTCTTAATAGTAGAATTTGTTCTTGAAATAATATATTTCTCCTCTTCACATTTCTTGATTTTATCAAGTCCTTCGGGTTTGAAATTATTTAATCTTGCTAAATCAATTAAGTACTTATGAACATTCCATAAAACTCTTAAGTTTCTATATCTCAGTTTTGCTTCATCCCAACTAAAACTAATATCTTCACCAGCAGTAGTTTCACAAAGATATGTGCGCATAGAGTCAGTACCATACTTATCAATTAATTCATAAGGGGAAATAACATTACCAAGAGATTTACTCATCTTAACTCCTGAAACATCAGTAAGCATTCCGTGCATGTAAACAGATTTGAATGCAGGCTTATCAAAAGCAAGATAAGACGCGACATGTAATAAGTTAAACCAACCACGAACTTGTTCTTTTGCTTCTAAAATAAAATCAGCAGGATATAGTTTTTCAAAAAGTTCTTTATTTTTAGGATAATCCAAAATATTCCAAGACAAAGTACCAGCATCAATCCATACATCAAGAATATCTGGAAGTCGTTTCTTATAAGAACCACAACCACATTTAATTTCAATCTCATCAATCCAAGGTTTGTGTAAATTATCTGGAACTCGTCCTGCTTTTTCTTCTAATTCTTTCGCACTACCAATTACATCATAGTCCCCACAATCAGCACATTTCCAAATAGGAACGGGCGTTCCCCAAAACCTTTGTTTAGTAATAGAATTATCACGAAGATTATCAAGCCAAGAATGAAATGCTCGCTTTCCTGCTTCAGGAACCCAATGAGTATCTTGATTAGATGCTTTCATTTTTTCCTTTAAATCTTCAACTTTAAAGAACCACTGTTTTGTTGTTCTAAAAATAACTGGATTATGACATCTTTCGCAATGAGCATAATCATGTTCTACATCAGTAGTTGCTATAAGAATTCCTTCTTGTTCCATTTCCTCGACAAACTTTAAATCATCAGTTTTTGCTTTCCAACCTGCAAAAATGCCCATCGAATTAGGGAAAATACCATCTTCTTGAAGACTATTGAATGCAGGAATATTATTTTTATGGCCTACTTCATAATCTTCAGGACCACAACCTGGTGCGCAATGAACAAGACCTGAACCTGCACTTAAGTTAACATACTCTTCAGACAATAAAATTGTGTGAACTTTTGGATGTTTTTCTTTTAACTCTTTAAATTTACTAATGTGCTTTGTCCAAGGATGATTATATTCAGCACCCTCTAAAGTTTTACCTTTAAACTCTTCAATAATTTCTAATTTTTGATCAGTAAATGTTTGAACAATTGGAGCTGCTAAACCTTTTGCTATAATCCAAACTTCATCTTTAACTTTTGCTTTAACATAATCTAGTTCCGGATTAACCATAATTGCTAAGTTAAAACTAATAGTCCAAGGAGTTGTTGTCCAAATTACAAAATATTCATTATCTTTTCCTTTAACTGGAAATTTAACAAAAATAGATGGCTCTGTAACTTCTTTGTAATTGCATTCATGCTTTGCCATTGCAGTTTGACAAGAAGCACACCAACATAGAGTTCTTAATCCTTCATACAAACGATTTTTTTCATGAGCTTTTTTGATTAAAAACCACTCACCTTCAATATAACTATTATCAATAGGAAGACACGCATTTTCAAAATCCATCCAAATACCCATTCGTTTAAGATCTTTATTCATAAACTCAACGCTTTCTTTAGAAAACTCAATACAACGAGTAATAAATTTTTCAACACCATACGATTCAATATCTTCTTTACAATCAAGTTTTAATTCAGCCATAACTTTTCTTGCAGTGGGAAGACCATGCATGTCATATGCGGCACGATCAAACACATCCAGTCCACGCATACGTTTAAACCTAAGAACCATATCTTTTAGAGAATTATTCCAAGCATGACCCATATGAAGCCGTCCAGAAGTATAAGGAGGACCTTGAATAAAGAAAAATGGATTTTTTCCAACACCTTTTTGTTTTAATTTAGGATAAATTTTATTATCTTCCCAAAATGTTAGAACTTCTTCTTCTACTTCTTTGTACTCGTAACTTCCAATAGGTTTAGCCATTTTATGATCATTCCTCTTAATATGTTATTTATAAATAAATACTCAATAGATCTCAATTAATTTATAAATTCATCTAAATTTAATAATTTGATTAGATATATTATATAAAAATATTGCGTGTATTAATTACCTTAATTCTTCGTTTTAAATCAATCCCAACTTTTTTAAAACCCAGTTAATTAGCTAATAAGCATGTTCCCATTAACAATCACCACAGTCCAAGATGAAACAGATTTAGCCCTACTTCTAGATTTTATGAGAAAACAACCGCAGTATTACGATCATTATGAAGATTGGTTATTTGGCAAATGTCAAGCTCGCATGGAATCTGGAAGATATAAACCAATAATTGCAATTTCGGAAGGAGTGGTTATTGGTGATTCTGTTTATCAATTTTTACCAGATGGAACGGTTGAAATAAAAAATTTTAGAATTGATCCGCATTATCAAAATAGATCGTTAGGTAGGTTTTTGATGCGACAAGTTCAAGTAGAAACAGAAGATGCACCTATGCAATTAGATGTTTCAATAGATAATTTTGAAGGAGTGGAATTTTTTATACATCAAGGATTTCACATAGTAAAAAGAGACGAACTTTATTCGCCAAATCGACCAGATTATTTGATGCGTAGATCAATAAACTGAATTAATATTTGAATCTGCGTTCATAACTTTTAGGATCAAACCATTCTATAACTAAACCACTAACAATTATTTCATCTTTAACTATTGAATAAATTAATCTCCACCCGCAAGGTAAATTATATTTCCACACATTAGTTATTTCATATTTTTTAATGTAAATTTCAGGAATTAATTTTTTTGGAATCTGCACGCCTGAAAAAACATTAGTTTCTAAAACAACCAGAGTTTTATTGATTTGAAAAAATAATTCTTGATCTTCATGAGTTCCGTTCTGAAGCTGATAAAACTCTTTTTTTACCTTTTTGTTGGCAAATCGAATTTTGGATTTCAACTTCATTTTTTATTCCTAAATCAAACCTATTAAAATATTCTTGAGCAAGTTTTGAATTGTAAATCCACCCTATTTTTCCTTCAGAATCAATTGAAATTTTTCCAGAATATGCCAAATAATCAAATATTGTGCAAAAAGTTTGATACATCATGCGCTTAGGTAATGATTCCCAAAGTTTTCTTTTTTTAAATTCCCCATCACGTTCTTGAATAAATTTTTCTACCATTAAAATAGTGTCTAATTGAGGAAATCTTAGTTTTGATTCTCGTTTTTTCATGTTATATCAATTGATATGACTAATAATATATAAATTTTTTGAAAACATTGATTATTACTAAGTTAGAATGGCTTAAAATACGTTCATTGGAAATAACCGAAAAATATTGAGTTAAGCTGAAAAAAAACAATAAAACTAAATAGCTAATTGCAGTTTATGACCCGCAACATCCAAATATTTAATTAATTCGAGGTGATAAGATGAACCTATTTAACTGGGCAAATAAACAAATTAAAAAATTAAAATGGTACGATATTTCTTTAGTAAAATTATCAGTACTATTTTCAACACTATTTTTGATAACTGCATGGTCAGGATTTAGAAATTTAGTTTTAAGTTTTTCGTGGTATTGGTACTTGATTATAACAATCGCATTAATGATTCCAGTACTTAAAAAAATGTTTTTTGATTAAATTATTTTCATTATTTTTTTTCTTTATTTTATGGCTTGTTTTATTCAATTGTTAAACCCACAATTACACTTAATAAATGCAATAACAACACTTAAATGGGAGTTATTGAAAAGTAATTTCTCATGTTTTCTGACATAGCCAAATACCTTAAACGAAAGACCTTACAAATAGTTACTTTTGAAGTAGATGAAACTGCAATTGAACATATTAGAACTAATTTACCTTGCCCAGCTCAACTCACGTCAACTAATTATGCAACCCCTGGGCAACATTATTCTCATTTAAATCAAATAACTCCTTTTGCACAAATATTACTTGAACTAAAAAAAACAGGAGATCCGCTGCTAGTTATTGGGGGAGATCATAGTTGGGCTTATCCAATTTATGAATCTGGACCTCCTCACCAAACCATTCTTAGAAGTGATGCACATAAAGATCGCTGGCCAATAGATTTTCTTTGTAGAGGATCTTATGTGCAAATTGCCATACAACTAGGATTAATTTCTGAAGATCAGGTGTTGGATTTAATGGATCATAATGATGATTCACTACTTAAAATGCTTCGAGAAGATAATAATTTACCTAAGTGTTATGCAATTGATGTTGATTGTGATGGATTTTTAGCAGAATATAATTGGCCAGGATTAAAATTTACTCAAGGAATGGGCGGTAACATAACAAAAAATGACATTACTCGCGCAATTCAAATTTGTTCTCCAGAAATAGTTGGTTTTTTTGAATATCAAGCAAAAGAAGATATAGGATTTGATTGTCTTGATTACATACTTTCTTGCGGCAGAGAAATGTATTTGAGTTGAATTAGGTGGAAATTAAATTAATCGAATTACAAATGATGAAAAGAAAATTATTTGTTAATTTAATTAACCACAAAAAATAAAAAAATATTTCTAGAATAAATAATGCAAATACATGCTATGTGGATAAACAAAAACATGTATTATTAACCAAAGTAATGAAGCTAATCGAGCCCACACAACAAATTTAGGTAATCTCTTTGCAATTAAATAACCAAGAACTAACATTAAAGGATCTGAAATTAATCTATTGGGCCAAGCTTCAACACCTTGAAACCAATATTCAACTACTCCTCCTGCCAAACCAGTTTCTAAATAATGTTCTAATGATTCCCAAATATATGCTAAAAAAAGAACTCCAATTAAATCCAATCTAAAAATACTATTATGTTCATTTTTCCAAAACTCTTTTATTTTATAAACAAAACTTTGTTCATCAACTTCTTTTTTTTTCTTTGAATTTAAATTGATATGAAAGAATTTAAGAATGCGATTTATGTGTTTATTATTATGATTTTTGACTAATGTACCTATAGAAATACCGCTTAAAATGTGCTCTATTGTCCACACATCAAATATTGCCAGTGTTTTTAAACCCCATAATTCTATCATAGCTAAATTGAGAAAATTAAAGTTTATTAAATTAATCATTCTCGAATAGTCATATATTAAAATTAAAATGATATGAAACTTAAAATAATTTAAATACAAAAAGTTAAAATATCAGATCTGTTTTTAAATAGAAAAAAGGTGATTTCATGGTTAATAAAATAATTCATATGATCAAAAAATCAAATGCAAAATTTCATTTAAAACATATTTGTCCTCATTGTGAACATCACAAAAGGGAAACTAGAGATATGTTACATGATGGCCAATGTTATTGGAATGAAACTTGGCAAAAAGGGAAATATGATAAGCTTCCTGCTTGGATGGGACTTCATAATTTTATTAGGTTACATTTTTTAAAAAAACCAATTAAATTATGCATTGGTGGAAAAATTTGCGAAGCAGACGACGTATAAAACAATGAATAAAACAGAAATGACGTTTTTGGGAATTGCAATTCTTTGTGTTTTTGTTACTGCAGTTTTTTTTTACTCAGAATTTAAATTAGTATCCAATAATTTAATTCAAACATATGGATTAATCGCAGTTTTTTTTCTAGTAATAATAATGGATTCATTTATTCAACCAATTTCTCCTGATATTTTTGTGTTAGGTGCAACGTTAAGTGGCCATAATTTAATTGCAGCTTCATTAGTTGGGGGTATTGCAAGTTGCATCGGAGGAATAATTGGATATCAAATAGGAAAACAAATTGGGAAAAGAAAATTTAAAAAATGGTTTGGTAAAGACCATTTAGAAAAAGGAAAAACAATTATAAACAAACATGGGATATGGGCAATCATTGTAGGTGCTTTTTCACCAATACCTTACAGTTCAGTTTGTTGGGTTGCAGGAATTTATAAAATGAAATTTCCCGTTTTTGTTATAACTAGCATTTTAACTAGAATACCAAGATTTTTTTTTATGGGCTATATTGGTTTTTTAATTTAGAAATAAATTATTTCACATCAAATTCTATAAATAACGGTCTATGATCTGAAAAATGAAAATCAAGAACTCTGTAATCTTTGACTTTTATTTTTTGAGATGTTAAAATATAATCAAGTCTTCTATTTGGACTCCAAGTAGGAAATGTTTTTCTTAATGAAAATGGATTTATTTTAAATTTATCATTAAGATGAGTTTTTTGTAATAATGATTCCATTTCTCCAGTTCCATGAACTGTATTCAAATCACCCATTAAAATAACTGGATGTTTGCACTTATTGATAATTTTAATGAGATCTTTTATTTGTTTAGTTCTAGAACCTTTACCTAATGATAAATGTGCGATAAGCAAGGTTATTGGTTTAGGACAACGCACTGTCGCTTCAACAACAATTCGTTTTACTCCTGAACTAAGTTCGTGATATTTTACATCTTCAAATTGATATTTAGAAATTGCACCATTGCTGTGTTGATTCATTAAAGGAATATATGAAAACAATTTAATCCAACTAATAAATGGATATTGCATTTTTTCGACAAAACTTTTCATGTGCAATCCTTTTTCAAAAAAAACTACATCATCTTTGTGTGCTCGAAAAGAACCAGTATCTACCTCTATTAAAGCAACTATGTCTGGATCAATAGGTTTTAATTTTTCAAGAATTTTTTGATCTAATTTTTTTGGTCGCCTAAAAACTTTCCAAAATTGGAGATATTGGTACCACAAACCTTCATTACCCTTACAATACTCCACGTTGTAACAAATTAGTTTAACCATTTAATCACCATCTTTTAAAAGAATTAAACAACGATGATATAAAAATGTTATTGTAAATAGATAAAAATTATATTAAATAAAAGAATTCAATATATATATTATGCTGGACCATAAAGAGAAATAGTTGTTTTTCTTAATTGTTCTGTGTTAGTTACTGAGTTCCAAAGTTTTTTTAGTGCTCCACTTACTCCTGCACCCTCTTTTAATCGAACATACGCTCCAAGAGTTTGAGGATCCTTTGCAATCCTTTGTAAAATTTTTGTTGAACCAACTGCACCATAAATTACTGGTTGACCAAAATCCCCAAAACTCATAGTTATCGGAATGGTTGCAGTTTCATATCCATTAGAGTCTCCCGTGCAAGCAATTCCGAATCTACCCACATTCCCAATTAAATGTAAACTTCGGCCATAATTTGTTCTATTTAACTTATTTGCTTCACTTACGAATCCCAATTGACCATTAAAAAAACTATCAAAATAAACATCATGAAATTTTCGTTCATCAAGTCTATATACTGTATCTAAAATAGTATCTGAGGTTGTGATAAATTTTGGTTCAAAGCATAAAACTAATCTTTGATCAAGATTAACTTGTCTAAATGCATCTATTCTATCCAAAACTTCATCGAGTGATGCTGCAATTCCTTTTTCTCTGAGTTCTTGAAATTTTTTTTGAGTAAGTTGTTTAAAATTTTGATGCGTTAAAACTACTTCGCCGGTTTCTTTAACTTGAATAAGATCCCCCTCAAAACAAGGAATTGGAGTTCTACCATTAAGATGAGGCGCTAAGTTTAATGTGTCTTCAACTAATTTTTCTACATCATAACTATTACCATTAAGAACACTGTGTCTAACTACTAAAAATTCTTCAGGTGTTAATTGTATCAAATCAGCCATGCTCCCCATAACTCACTATCTATTTTTAAAATTAACTATATAAAAATTTAAACATAAATATGAAAAAAAGAAATTAATATAAAAAAAATATGATTTATTTTTCACAAGTTTCTGAAGTTATAATTCCAGTTGCAGATCCAGTTGATCTCAAACAATATTGAAACATCAAACCAAAATAGTTTAAAACTATTATTGAAAATAAGTCTTTATTCAAATAAATTTCGTGTCTTTTTGTTTCATAATATTCATATTTTGTGTGAATCTTTTCTAAATATTTTAAAGATTTTTTAAATATTCCAAAATATAAATCAGTAAAAACTTCATATACTGTTTCAATAAATTCAATAACTTTGGGTGAGATATCAACCGGTCTTTTCGTATTCAACGCTTTTGCTAAATAATATACTTGACGGTAAAAACGAGAAACCATGTTTGCTAAATCCCACATCAAACTCTGACGTTTAGGATTTGTTTTTGATAAAACTCTTAAAATTAAATTGTGTGTTTTGTTAATACGTTCAGCGTTCAAACTAATTCTTTCAAAATCAATTTTTTGTTTTGATTTTAATGAAGAAATAACGTATTCTAAATCTTGTTTAATTATAAAAAATAATTGTTTTAGAGGTTTAGCTGGATCATTTACGATTGGCTCAGTAACGTTTTCAATTACTACTAAGCGTGTTTCTTGTTCTGAGATGTCAAATCCAGTTAATAATCTTAATGCTTTGTATAAATCACTAGGATTGAATTCACCTTTTAATGTAATTTTATCATAACCTATTCTATATTGATTATTGAGGATATATTGTAAGTATCTCCAATCTTTTAACGTAATGTTTATTGTTATTTCTTTTTTCTCAGGTACATTATCCGACTTAATCACTAAATCAGATCCAGTTTTGGTAATATGTACTTGATTACCTGGCTTTAGATTTTTTTCTTTGATCCAATTAGCTGGAAGAGTTACAGTTAATGCATTACGACCTTGTTTTACTAGTTTTCGCTCCATCTCCGTGGTAAAAAGATAGTTATATTTAAATCTTTCTATTTTGTTATATAACTTAATTTATGAAGATATACAATGGTTACAACACATATTCCCCCAATTCTATTCTTTCTATAAGGCCAATTTATGAGATAGCTGGTGACCACTATAAAGTGTTGGATTTACAATTGGAGAAAAAAATGAAACAAAGAAAAAAAGCAAGAGACTTATCACTACTAGAATTACCAGAAGAATCAGTTTTAAAATATGAACAATTTTATGGCCGACCATCTGAACAAATGCCACACTTAATTTCTGAAGGGAGAAAAGTTATGAATTTTCTCGACTTAATTCAAAGATTTAATGAATTATTTCAAACACCAATAGAAGACTCAAAAATTTTAGATAATTGGTTAGACGCAAGAATAACTTTAGGAGATGGAGTAATATATCACCCTGATGGGAGATCAAAAGTAGTGCCTGATGCAGAATTTTTAAAAGAATTAAATGAAAGAAGTGAATTTGTTAAAGGTGCAGTTTTATTAAAAGAAACAGATTGGGACAAAACAACAGGATTAGAATTGTCGGAACACCAAACAAAAATATGTGCGATGCCACCTAATTATTATCACACACATTCAATTTTCTCATATCTGGCAAGAAATTGCGAAGAAGATTCTAACGCAGATTCTGATATCAATAAATTTTTAGAAATTATAACTAAAATACGCCCCACTAGATTCAATAAATTGCACAGCATAAAACTTTCTTTAGATGATAGGTGTAGTTCAGGCAAAAGAAAAAGACCAGTTGGACGCGCAATCACATACACTTCATTCGGAAATAAATCACTTTTTGATGCAACAAAGTCACTAACTACTTACACTAATAGACTAATTGGAATTGCACCTCAAGAATTTATCACACACATAAGTCCAAATTCAGAATTAGTTTATGCACGAGTTCAAGAATATTTAGCAAATGTTTCTGTTGTAGATGGCGTTAGGCCAGAACAATTAATGGCTGCCATCATGAGTTGTTATGGTGAAAAATGAAAATGACAGATTATCAAATTAAGCCCACATTAAAAAGCAGACCTATTCAAAATAATCCCCTCAATTTAGGTGATGTTGTTAAATTATTAGATCAAGTTAGTTTTCAAGAATTATCAATAATTCAACCTTTGTTAGCGCAATATGTTAGAGTAAAAATGAAATATGACTAACTAAAATAAATGAATTCAAATAAAAAAAATATTTTAAAAAAATAAAAAAAATTAATTATTTTATTGTGCAAAGTTGGATTTGATAAATTCCATCATGATTTGATTGCCTGCAAGTTTGTATACTTCATATGCAGTTTGTACTAATCCTTGACGGATACATTCATCGCCAAGCTTAGAAAGTCTATCTGTATCTCCTGCTAATTCGTATGCTTTGGACGCATAATTAAAAAATGGATGTTTGAAACATTTATCTCCTAGTTCTATTAGTTTTTGATTATCTCCAACAGTTTTGAATATTTCAAGAGCGCTATCCCATTTTTCTCTTTTCATACATTCATCGCCAACAAGTTTTAACTGATTAAAATTCTTTGCTGCTTTGAATGCTTTAATTGCATCTGCAAATTTTGCATCCCTTAAACAATAATCTCCAAGACGATTTAATGCATCATTATCTTGTGCTAGTGCATAAACATCAATTGCATTCGTAAATAATCCCACAGTTTCATAATTTTTGCCAATTTTACTTAATTTATCTGTGTTGTTAATGAACATAAATGCTTTAATTGCTTCGGCCATCTTGCCCTTTTTCAAACATGCATCGCCAACTTCATTCAAAAGAGCCATTCTAGTAGCATCATCAAACATAGATAAATCAATACTATCAATACCTTTCTCAATTAGTGTTGGCACCAACTTACCAAATTTTTCAGTATTTTGTGCCCGTACATTAGAAGATTGTATGAATTCTTTATTCTTTTCAACAATCTCAGAAACCATTTTGTCAACAACCTGCTCGCCAACATTTTGTGAACTTTCTTGATTATCCATTTTACTCAAACCTCTTTAATTTTATTAAGTCACCTATGGTTTTTTTGAGTTGGGCAGATTTATTAATCTTTCGGAAAGCCTTTAAAATGCCAGTTTTGGTGCTTTTTAAGCTTTCCTTTGCATTTATAAATGAAAGTAAACATTTATATTACTCTGGAGTGGTTAATATAGCAAGGTTTAAATATGAGTATATAATAATCTTATACCTAAGATTTATAGGGGAATATAGATTATACACTCTTATGAAAAAAATAAGAGTATTTAAAGGATAATTAGTCCTTTAAAAAGAAGTGTGTTGAGATGAGAAAATTATTGATAAGTAGCTTACAAGCTAGAAATATTTACGCGAGGAAATAAATTGTCTAGGAACAAAAAACAGCAAGAAGAAGATACTAATGCATTCTATGTTAGATTTAACGGTGCTCCCGAACAAGGAGAATTAATTGCATTAAAATCTAGATTAAGAACTTTTTGGGGTGGACAAAGTGTTGAAGGTAGAGTAAAATTAGATTTATCAAGTAAAGATTTTGTTATTTATACACAACGTTCAGAAGCAGAAGTTCTTGCAGATTTAGGCCATGCTAAAATGCAACAAGCTAAATGGGATATGTATTTAGAAGAGGCTCCAAAACCAAAAGTAAAAAAACCAACAAAAATAGTTGGTCGAAAACGCGGAGAAACATTGGAAGCTCGAGCAGTAAGGCTTGAATCCGAATTAAGAACAGTAACTGCCGCGCACGAAAAAGTACTTGATGAAAGAAATGATTTAGCAAATGAACTCACAGAATTTGATGATTTTTTAACAGATTATGAACATGCATTAAAACAAGGAGAAGAATTAGCGACAGCAAATGAAGAATTAGCTGCAGCAAATCAAGAATTAATTGATGTAAATCAAGCATACGATTCACAAGCAGGCGATCTTTCAGAAAGAATTGAAACACTACAAGATGAATTAGCTGCAAGATCTCAAGAATTAACTGCTCATATTGAAACTATTACAGCTAAAGATTTAGAACTTCGCGAAATGGAAATTGAATTATCATCCTATCGAAGTGGAACTGCTCAAGAAGCACAAGCAGATCTTCAAAGAAGATTTGATGAAGCAACTAGAGACTTAACTCAAATAACAGAATCACTTGAAGAAACTCGAGGTGCTGTTGCAAGATTAACTGAAGAAAATACTGCGCTTTCTCAGCAAAAACCTGCAGATAAATTAATGGACCAATTATATGGCATATTAACAAGTTCAGGAGAGGAAGTAGAAGAAAGAATTCAAACATATCTTCAAGCTTGCAAGGATGAAGGACTGCAACCATTTGGATTTGGACAGCAAAATGTTGATGTTGTTTTTGTAAGGCCCCAAGTAATAGATTCAATACCGGGATTAACTTCACTTGCACGTCCAGACTCATTAAGCGATCATTATTTTATTGATCAGAATGGCTCACACAGGAATGGATGGAAATTATTAGAAGACCTCACAGATTTAAAAGTTCGAGCATCAAAACCTCCTGCAGGAAAAAAACAAAAACAATCAGTCCAACATAATGGAGATTATAAAAAACTCAAAAAAGATTTAGAAATTGCAAAACGCGAATTAAAAACTGCAACTGCAAGAGCAACAGATTTAGATTCAATACTTACAGGAAGAGAACGAGAAATTTCTAGTTTGCAATCAAACATACATGCTCAAGAAGAATCACTAACACAATTAAGATCAGAGTATGATACTTTACAAGCTCAACATGATGAAGCGAATTTTAAAACAGAAGATTATGATAGATTACATGCAGCACACGAAACACTTACAACACAATGCGATGAACTAACCTCTCAACAAGATGAGTTAAGAGGACAATATGAACAAATTGTTCAAACTTCAACAGTACTTGAACAAAGAGTTGGCGAATTAGAAGAATCACTTTCACAAGTTAAAGTACGAAATGAAGAATTAGAATCACAGGAACTCGGAGTTGACTTAAGCAAATTAGATTCTCCAGAACAATTATTTGAATTATATTTAATTGCAAATGTGCCTTCAGTAATTGCCGCAGCTAAAGAATATGATTCACTAATTGGTGCTACAAGAGAAGAAATAAGAAATTATGCCAAGTTATGTGAACAAACTATTGAAGAAAGATTGATTCCATTCTTAACCCAACACGAAATTGTTAGTCGAGACTTAAAAGATATTAGGTTAGCAATCGACTATGCAAAAAAACCATTCGAAGAAACAATCGAATATGCAGAATTAAAAGATGCTCATGATCAAGCACAAACAAGAATTCAAGATGAGTTAGAACTTCAAGGAACACTTAAAATAGTTCGAGGAGACGTGGCTCGAAAAGGAATTATAAGTATGCTTGATAGTTATAATATTTCTGATGAAAGAGCAAAAATTCAAGCTTTTGTTGATGCAAGAGATAATCATCAAGCAAAACTTCCAGTTTATACTCAATTAGAACAAATACTAACTACTGCAGAATCTGAAATTGGCGAAGCACGTGCAGTAATGGAAACAATAAGAGATCGAACTTACAGAGGAGTAAAAAATATTTGCATGATTCGTCAAGAAGATTTTGAATCTGATTATTCAATCACATTCACTCTACCGTTTGATGATACATTATCAACATCACCTTTTGTTGCAAATTTAGCACAATGTGTGCTCAATCCAGAATTTCTTTCTGAATTTATGGATGCTACAGGGGGAGATTTAAAAAATAATTATCAATTAACCAGTACAGATGGTTTGATAAAAATATCATATAATTTTCCAAAAGATAATGTATCTGAAGAACAAATGGGTGAAATTCATGAAAGAGTAATTTCAAGATTAAGAGAAACATATTTAGATTCAAAATTGGCGGCATTAGGATTTACCCTGGAAGTTCTTGATTTTAAACAAGAGAGTATGAGACTATATGCGATACGAACTGGAAATTATGTTGCGCCTAATACCTCCGTTGTTTCGACTTTAGAAGAACCAACTCGAGCAGCATCAACTCTCCCTGAAATAACTGGAGCAGAACCAACTTTTACTGATGTTGCACCAGAACAATTAATTGAACTGACTTTAGATTCTTTACTTGAAGGAATTTCACACTTAGGTGTTGATTTAGATAGTCCTGCAAAAGGTTCTAATCATAGGCAAGTAAGCGATATTGCTACAGACTTATTTGAACTTGCAACCGAGTTAGGAATTACTCCCAATGTTTCAAATTATCCTTTAACAACAGACTCTGCAAAATCAAATGTATTAATTTATCTTGCAGCAGAAGTTTTTGTTGCAACAAACGGACTTGTTTCTCAAATGAGACGAGCATCAGACGCACAAATTGAAGAATTTTTCCCAGGGTTAGAAGACCGAGAATTATACAGTATTTTAACAAGAGCTTATGTTCAATTAGCAGAACAAGGAATAATCGAAAAACAAACTCCAATTCCAAAACGTTCAGAATATAGACATCCTCAAAGAATTGCAACTTTAGAAAGATTGGCATTTGAAACTCAATCTGAAGATTTCTATGTTCCAAGAATTATGAGTGGCGAAGACGTGTGTGCTCTATTTGAACAAGATGGAGTTAACATAGATTCGGAATACTTAAATTCAGGAAAATCTATGAGAGAAGTTATTAATCAAGTTTGTGAAGAAGCTGCAGAAGTTAGAGTTTGTATTGATCCTTCAATATATAATACTCGATTTAAATTAAAAGATCGAGATGTTATGAAACTTATCTTCGAAGTTGAAATTGCAAAAAATTTAGAAAAACCTGTATCTTCAGCACAAGTTCGAGAAAAAGTAGTTGAACTATTTCCAGATACAGATGGCGACTCACTTCATAAATTATTGAAGTCAACCAGAAATCATTTAGCAAATGTGGGATACATTCAAGCTATTAAATCTAACTCTGGGTTAACATATGTTACTGGAGATAAACGAGTAGTTACTGATGGGACAACACCAATACCTATTGGAACTTATTTTATTCGTGGAACGCAACAAGAGTTAACTGATTTAGTAATTACTAGAGCAAGCAATATAGGAATTGAAGTTGCGGAAACATATAATTCCAAACAAGAATTATTTGTGAACTTTGTTTATACGTTAGTTGCAGAAACAGACACCCCTTTATCTATGAGAGCGATCCTGAATGAAAGTGGAAAATATTTTCCAAATGCAACTTTAAGTTCAACTAACAAAGCATTAGAAGACTTGGAATCTCAAGGACTTACTAAAAAACATGATGTTTCAGGTAAACTTGGTAAATCAACTTATGTTGCAATTTCTCAAACTGTCGGAGGTAATTGCTAATGTCTCCGAAAGCATCAACTAAAGAATTATCTCTTGCAGAATTAGCTCAAGACAAAGATATTATTACAATAATTAATGTACGTAACGCACTTGCACAAGCAGGAGAATTAAAAGACACTTATACGCCAATAGAATTCGAAGAAGTTCTAAAAAAAGTTAGAGATCAAAAAGAAGCTGCAGGAGCTCCAACTCAAGAATTAGGAGATTTAGAATATATAGCAATCCCTGAAAATGCTTGGAGAGTTGTTGAAATTTATGATAGTGCTAAAGGAATACGAGTTATTGGACTTCATAATGGAGATAAATATTTGATGGATGCTGAAGAAGATAGAATTCCTCAAAGTGCACTCTTATCATTAATTGATAGTTCATTTGCAAGACTTGTTGGAACAAAACTTGTGAAAAACAAAAAGCAAGATGCAGTAAATCCAATTGGAACTGATTCTGAAACACCAGGATCTGAATCTAATGGTCTTGACGATGATTATGATCAAGGCGCAAGTCCTGAAGCAAATGGAGATCAACCTCTTGAAGGAATTAGCGAAAACTTAGAAGGAATACTTGGAGAAGATGCTCAACCAATTTCACCAACTCAGGGAACTCAACCTTTAGAACCAGAAAAAACAAAACCTAAACGAAGAAAAGGTAAAGTATACTATAGTGCAGCATTATTTAATGTTTTACAAAAATATATGGCAGCAATACATCTTAGATGTTTTTCTGAAGCTGCAGAAAGTGAAAAAGTAAATTGTCACAGAATAACTAGTGAGCGAGGAATTAATCGACTTGTAGAGGGCAATAAAGATCTAGCAGGAATGATATCCATCCTTAGTGAAGTTGATGGAGTTAATTTTGCACTATACCCTTCAATACAAGATTTTTTAGTACGACTTGCAAAAACAGTCCATAAAAGACGAAGAGAACAAATGGATTATTATGATGCTGACTTTGTAAAAGATTTTAGATACGATAAGTTTCACTCAGTAAATGATGCTCCAGCAGTTATTAAATCTGTTGAACTTTATAGGGAATCACGAGGAGAAGAACATGCAATTGATTTTTATTTAATTATGTTGCGAGATTATTCAAGACTTCACCTTGATCGTCTAACTTTAAAAATCAAAGAAACTGATCCTGATTTCTTGGCTAATAATAAAAAAGTTGATTTTTCTACAATTGTTACTGGATGGGCTTGCGCTGCGAGAAATAGAGAATCTGCACTTCATGATGCATGGGTACGAGAATCATTATTGCCTGCACTTGAAGAAAGAGATCCGTTACAACTATATGATAAAACTCATGTTCAAGATATTTTATGGGCTAATGAATCTCTTGAAGATCAAGTTCTAATAAAATTAATGATAAAATCTCGAGAAGAATCTTTAGGTCCTGAAGCGGAAGATCATTATTATGATCCTAGCAGAGTTGGGTATATCATGCACGGATTATTTGGATCTGACTTATTAAGAAAAAGAAATGGACTCCAACCAATTGGAGCATCTAAATGTGAACGATATAGGACGCTGCCAAAACATGTTCTGTTAAAATATGATGATATTGAAGATGCTGTTGATTCTATAATGCATGATCATTCTGATAAATTTAAAACTGTTAAATTAGCTAAGCACTCAGATGTTTATACTCTAGCAAAAAATATTCAATCAAGAATGACTCATGAACAAAAACAGTTATGTTTTAGCCATTTATTAGATTCAGATAGACCTTTAGATGAAAGAAAAGTTTTGAAATCAAATAATGATCAAACCGAAATTCTAAGATTTTATTTGAATATGAATGCGAGTAAGTATAGGCAAACTAATCCTTAAATACTGTTTCAAAGTATCATTTAACATATTTTTTCAGGAAATAATAATTTTTAACAACATAATAATTTTGAAATTTTGGACTGAACGTGAGAGATGGAAATTGAAAATTGGACTGAACTTGAGAAAAGAATTAAACTTATTCTGAACGAAGTAGGTTTTTTTCCTTCAAAAAAATTATTAGAAACAATTCCGTACTGGCAACAAATTCTAGCAGTTA
Organism: Candidatus Woesearchaeota archaeon; assembly: GCA_018675335.1. Taxonomy (NCBI): domain Archaea; kingdom Nanobdellati; phylum Candidatus Woesearchaeota; species Candidatus Woesearchaeota archaeon. Next base: position 7,339 of record JABGYH010000002.1, on the reverse strand, counting down.
TTCAAAAAGACTTTGGAGGTCTTGATTCAGTTTATAGTAGAATCGGTAAAGATTATTTTCAAGATGCACTAGCAGATGTTACTGAAGATCAATATAGTACTCGTGCTCAATTTATGGAAATGCAACGGATGATTAATGGAGATTGTCCAGGTGGGCGTAAAACACTTCCCGCAATTGTTGTCAAATATGATATTGAACAACACATTCTTGATGGAGAGAAACTTAAAACATTAGTTGTGTGTCCAGGATATATTATTCCATCTTGGGAAAAAAAGATTAAACAATACACAGATGGCACGCCTAAAATAGTTCGAATATCAAGTGAAGATCGAGTTTCAAAATTAGAAGATGCTGCACAGGATGATACTGACTTTGTATTAGTAAGCTATGATATGATCTTTCGACAAGTTGGAGGAAATCTTAGTGATCCAACAGTAAAACGCGCAGTTAAATCAAGAGTTGCTGAATTAAAACAAGAAGGACTGTCTTTGGAAGATGCAATTCTTAAACTTGAAGAACAAGGTGAATCTGAAGAAGTTGACATAATTCTTGAAAATTCGAAATCATTAAATTATGCCTTGCATAAAATTGCACAAACTGAAATAAAATCACAAAATGCTGAACGAATATTTGAATCACTTCACGAAATATTTGCCGCAAATGACAAACCATATTATATGGTGATGGATGAATTTCATAATTCTAAAAATCCTGCTGCATTAAGATCTCAAGCAATTAAAAGTTTGGCAATAAATGCAGACTATTTAATGCTACTCTCAGGAACAAAAACTCCTAATAGTTTTTTAGACATAGCTTATGCCATGACTTTACTTGATCCAGTTACATTCGGAGATGATGGTGAAAGAACAGGTGTTCAAAAATTTATGAGTGCAGTAAATAATGATCCAACAATTGTTAATAGATTATATGATATTTGGGAGAAAAAACCTCGACTACAAATTAAAGATGTGTGCCCAGATTTAGAAGTCGAAGATCATGTTGAAGTTAGATGTTCATTAAGACTAGAAGAATTAATGATTTATACTGCGCTTGCAAGCCATAAAGAATTTGAACCAAACGAAAAATTACTCATATTAAGATATGCTTTAATGGACTTAAGAAAAATTGATACTTCAGAAAAGGCAGTGTTTAAAAATGCAAAAAAAATAAGAAAAAAACTCGAAAGTTTTTATGAAGAACGACCTGAAGTTTATCAATTAATTCAAAGAGAGAAAGATACTCCAAGCACCAAATATGCCCGTGCAAAAGAACTTCTTGAAGAAAGAATTAGAAATGGTGACGCAACACTCGTTTTTACATCACACACCGAATGCATCCACGATCCATTAGTTGAGTTTTTAGGAGCTGCTAGAACTACTAAAATTGATGGTGAAGTTACAAAAGGAATTGTAATTGAGGGTGCTAATTATTTTGATACTGACGCAGACCTGGCATTGACTGAAAGAGATATTCAAATACTCGAATTTCAAACTAATCCTGATAAATTTATTGCACTAACCAGTTATGGAAAATTAAGAGAGGGTAGATCACTTGTAAAAGCAAATAATGTTTTAAGATTGCAAAGAGAATATCGTCCAGGCTGGGAAGAACAAGGTTTTGGAAGAACTGCTCGACCAGGACAAACTAAACCAAGAGTCACAGGATATGATATGTTAGTTGTGGGATCAGTAGAAGAAGGAATAACTGCAACAATTGCCAGGAAAGCTAGAGGAATTATAAAATCAGAAAGCGCACATCCAGTTACTCAAGAAGAAAAAGCATCATTAATGAGAAATAGACTTCCTGAAAACGAACCAGAAATAAAAGCAAGATTAGATCATTCTCACGCACAAATCGTAAATTTAATGAGCGGACACATGCTTGGAAAAGGAGTTAATTTTGTTCAGAAATATTTAAACGAAAATGAAAATGCACTAATATATGCTACAAACTATAACGAAGATTGGGAAACTAGTTATTCAGCTCAATGTGCACGAGTGCAAGAACAATTAATTAAAATAATTAGATCACGACAAAAAAAGAAATTTAAAAATATTGCAGATATTGCTTGTGGTCCTGCAGTAATTTCTAGAACTCTCGGACGAGATATCCAAGAAACAGCAGAAGATTTAGAAGAAGATTATTCAGTTACTTGTTTAGACATAAATGAATATCAACTAAAACTTGGACAGCTAGAATGTGAACTACTGGGAATTACAAATAATAAATATGTTCAAGGAACTGCGCATGATCTTTCCCCAATTAAAGATAACTCGATAGATCTATCAGTGTATTCTTTAGGATTTCACTATGGACATTTAGAAGATGGTGAACGAGAACAATGCATTCGAGAATTAAATAGAATCACAGAAGTAACTGGAACTGTTATGATCGCATTACCTGCAAACGTTTTAAATGACAATAATAAACCCGCATTTATTCAAGGACTGACAGATTTAGGCTTTATTGTAGATCAAGAATTAAGTGGAACTTATGAAGCAACAAAAACCGTTGATGCCAAATCAGGAGAAGTTGTAGACGGAAAAAAATTCAAAACTTATGTTTTAGTTGCATACAAAGAAAGAGACATTACAGAGTTAGATAAGTGTTCTAGTGAAGCATTTATTCTAAATGAAGATATTTATTATTCAAAACCATCTCAAGATTCAGACGCTCTTTGTGGGGGAGAAGTAACTCCAGGGGAGCCTAGTCGTGAAGTTTGTACTGAATTTTATAATCTCGATACTCATACGAGTTTAGCAGATCTTTTAGCAGGAATGAGTCCTGAAGAAAAAAATGCTTTAGGAGATATTCAATTAACAGGCACAGTTGAAACGTTAGATGACTTAGCAGGTGCTGCAATTGCTTCAGGAAAACAAGATGAATTACTGGCGTATTTGGCGACTTTAGCAGAAACCTAAAAATAATATAAAAAATGAAAAAAGCAGACTTAGAACAATTAGTGCAGGAAATGGCACAAGATTTTGTAGATAATTGGAGTAGATTTAAGTATGAACCAAAGTATTCATTAATGCATTTTTCTGCTAGTTGGAATAAAAATGAAAAAAGACTAGATCATGATCCAGATTTTGAAGGCGATTATTTTCCAGTTTTAGACGCTGCAATTGATTTAGCTAAGACATTATTTGAAGAAGAATATGTTCCCCCTAGAACAGGATTTTCATTTGGAAGAAAACGAGATTTAATTGCTAATGCTGCAGCCAATGAAGCAATAACAAATATGGCAATACTTGATATGTTGCCTACTAGATCTGACTTAACTCGTGAAGTCACCAATATTCAATCAGGAAAATATATTGCAACTGAAGCTGCACAAAAATTTATTGATGCATATGAAACTCACCGAACTAATACCAAGTATAATGTTCTTGATTTTTTAAAATATTACGATGCCAATACAGATTCATTTAGAAACGTTCGTTCAAAAGATAAAGGAACTTATTGTTTAGTTTATTTAAGACTTGAAAAAGAACATGGAGAAAACTGGTTAAATACATTTTATGATATGGTTGATGATCCTATTCTTAGTGAACGAGTAAAATTAATTCAAGAAGAAACAGACTTAATAGTTTCAGAAGAAGATAAAATTCGATTTTGTCAAAAAATTGCACAATATGGAGTTATTGGATTAGTTGAAAGTATGGACGTTATTTCTTATGATTATCTTACTGCAATGTTTGGTGAAGAAGTTTTTACCTCAAAAGATCGCGAAGTATTAGAACGCATGAGAACTTGTAAAAAGTTTGAAGGACCAGACAGAGAAGGTGGTCTCGTAAAAGGAATACGATTTTATTTAGGCAGGTGTAAAACTAAAAGAGCGTCAGATGATACTATTTATGATTGGAAAACTAACCTTGCAAAAAAAGTTTTAGAAAAGGCAAAAAAAAGAATAGTTATTGATGCAGATTTATTACTTCAAAGAAGACTAAGACGAAATCAACGAGAAAAATGGCAACCTTATTTTGATAATCCTGATGATCGAGCAGAAGTATTTGAATTATTACAAACTGAAATTACTGACGCGCAAAATCCTGCGTTACGTGATTTATTAAAATCAACATACACCTATTTTGATCGGGTTTACAATAAATTACCCAACACAGATGGTGTGAGAAATCAAATACCTGTAACGAGAGTTGCAAGAAAATAAAAAAATTAAATTTACAAAAGAGAAAAGAACTGAATATAAAATGAAATTATATTTTAGGAGGACATAGAAAAATGACTGGAACAAGCTTAAAAGAAGGCGTTGCTCGTGCAGCAACAACAACATTACTTACAGGATTATTGGGAATTCCAAAAACAGTTGCTGAAGAAATTTCTGCAGCGTATGTTGGAAGAGATGCCAACCTAGCAAGACAATTGTTAACTGCATCTTTAGACAGATCTTCAATTGATTCAGTTGTTCAACCAACAGCAGACCCTGAAGTAAGTCCATGGACTCAACCTGACCAAGCATTTTTTGCAAGACATCCAGATGAAGTTGCAAAAGATTTAGTAGGTTCAATGCTAGTAAGACACGCAGGAAAAGATGAGTTAATTTATTTGATGGTTACACAAACAAAATCCTGGCCAGAAATCGTATACAAAGATGTGGACGGATTAAAAGGCGCTGCATTGAAAAAAGCAGAAGATCAAAGACAAGGATATACTCAAGAACCAGGAAACATTTATTGGTACAAAGGATCTCGAGGAACAGTACTTGCAATAACTGCACATGAAGGCAAATCTGTTGAAGGTCCGGGACTTAACCAAGGAGTTGTTAGTTTGACTGGATTATTAGTACCTAACTCAGCCCCAGATAATAAAGAGTTATTGACTGCAACAAAAATCGTACAATATTTAGGACTTGATTCTCAATTTGGCGGAACTTTTGTTAATCAAAACGGATTATGGATTTCACGAGCCAACTTTGATTTAGCAGCAATTGATGAAAAAGTTGTAGAAAAAAATCCAGGTAAAGGAGACAAATACAGTAAACAATACACTTTGAAATTATAAATTATTTTATTTTTTAAATATTTTATATTTTTATTTATTTTTCTTATTTTTTTTTAGATAAATACGATTTGAATATTTTTCTAAATATGATCCCAAAAATATATACACTATAAGGTTCATAATAATTACTTTCATATTTGATTCTTGATTTGAAGACTTATGTGATAAACATGACCAACACAAGAAGAGAATTTATGGCAAAAGGACTGGGAGCACTTGGAGCGATTTTAGCAGCACCAGTAATAGGCGCAAGCAAAGCATTAGCTCAAGAAGTACAACTTAAACCTTACACACCAAGAACAGTAGTTTGGGGACACAAAGAACCAGTTAATGCCTACACTAGTTTAGCAGACGTTGTAAAATTACATGAAGAAGCAACATGTCATGCAGACGATCCAGCATTTGGTGGAATACATAACGTTGCACCGCACGTACATATGACAGTTGATGCTAACCAAGGACATTATCAATTTGCAGTTTACAAAGATGGACACTTAGAAGCAGTTCTTCTAGACCATGAAGGAAGCTTTGCTGACTTCGGAGAGGGATTAATACCCTTTGGTGGTGATGGACAAATTGAAAAAGTTATGCTTAAATCTAGAGATTTAACTGTTGATTCATGCGGAACATACCATCAAGAAATAAGATCTGGAGATGAACTCGTAAAATCAGACGCCAATCAAAGACTGGCAAGAGGATTATTTAAAACGTATCAAACTTATGTGAATCAAGTAACCATGCCTCGGGCAGAAGATATTTTTAGATATAAAAAATAGTAATATAAGTTGAGCAGAACAAGTATTAAATAAATTATTTAGATTATTTTTTTCTTTTTAATTTTTTATTAGATTTAGTTAATTTTGGTTTAGATTTAATTGAGTTCTGTTTAGGTTTAATTGACTTATTTTTTATTTTAATTGATTTATCTTTTGGTTTAGACTTACTTATTTTAACTTTTGACTTAGACTTACTTGTTTTAGCTTTGGACTTATTATTTTTTTTTGATTTTGACTTTTTCTTTGCAGGATCAGAATATTCGCAAAAATTAAAATTTGCGAAAATAAATTTCCTAAAATTATTAGTTTCTTTTTTACTTAATTTTGCAACTACAAACATTTTTGATTTTCCAAAAACAATATCAACACAATTACTTTTTTTAGAAAAATGCATTCTTCCGTCGACCAAATCACTTAGTTTATTTTTTATTAGTTTAATATTTTCTTGCTCACACTCATTCCAGTTTTTATAATAAACATTGTTAAAATTACTTACGTGCGATCCTCGAAAATATAATGTGAAAAATTTGTGTAATCTACCAATAGAATTCCAATCTTTTTTGATACAAACATAATTATATGAATCTTGATTTGCAATACTAAAAATCACTCCATTCTTAGTTTTAATTTTAGTTGACTTAGTTTTTTTTGAAGTAATTTTTTTAGATTTAGCTTTTATTGAATTATTTTTCTTTGTTTTTTTCATTTTTAATTTTATTAATTGTTTTAACAAACAAATTAATTTTTGAATCATATGTGTTTTTTAATTGTTCATCTTTATCTTTTTTCATAACTTCTTTTGTTAATAAATAAAGATTCGCTAAAGAATTTTTATAACATTCCGAAGTCATATCATCAAACAATTTTTCTGAATCATTTGCACCCATAGTTCCAAAGAAAGCAACTTTTTTGAAAAAATTTCTATGATCTGCAATATACGTTCTTAATGCGCAAGCCATTTTTGCAGCCCACACAGGAGTTCCTAAAATAACTAAGTTAAATTTGTGAGGATTAATTGAGGGCTTACTTATTTGAGTAAGTTTTTTTGTTGATGCATCTCTACCTGCATTAAGCCAGCCTAGCACACCATGTCTGTTTTTTAGATCAATTAAATCTTCTAATTGAACAAAATGTCCTGCACTCGCTAGTTTTTCTTTCAAATCTTGTGCAACTAACCTCGTAGTTCCAGTTCGAGAGTAGAAAACAATTAAAATTCTTAAATTAGCCATTACATAATAAAAATATTAAAAGAAATATATAAGATTTTGTTAAAAAGAGCATATTTAAAATATATTTGAGTGAATTACCCCATTTACTCTCTTTTTCTAATCATAACAAATCCACCAATCACAGTAACTAGCAAAAACATAATTGCATAATCTGAAAATTCAGGAACTGCCGCAGGAGGATCTCCTTCGCCTTGCCCACCTAATTGTCCGTCAATACTATAATTAGAAAAACTATTAACATCAAAAACAGCATAATCACTACCCCAATCAATAATTTCACAATCAGGAGAAAAACAATATTCTAATCCATTT